>JAUUNJ010000453.1 GCA_030844625.1 Roseburia sp.
TGTTGAAAACAAGATGAGAGTGAAACAAAAAATGTAACAGGAAAATCCCACAGTTTAAATTATTGAAAAACCAGATGATATCTGAGAAAGCTGCCAAAACAATGCAGGGGGTAATTGTAAAAATGAGGATTCAGTAAAACTACATGACCAGAGAGTTTATGAACAGGTAAACAGGCAGATAGGAAACAGAGCAGATTGGAAGGACATAACGGATGCTGTCAGGACAAATATAATAGATGCAGGAAAAGTTAAACAGGTGTGTCTTGAATGTAAATGGTCAGAAATATGTTTTGACAAAGCAAAATAAAGAAAAAGTTCGGTGTTGGGAAATGCCGGACTTTTTTCGTGCCAATAAGATAAAATAACAAAGAGCCTGAAGGTGGAAAATAAATGCATTTAAATCATAAATTAATAAAGATATTTGGTGAATATGGATAGAAAAGGTAAAATATGTTAATATATTAAGGTGGCAATTTTTCTCAGGAGGTTAGCTATGAAAAATAATGAAAAAATTAAAGAACTTGATTCCTACGAAGTAATAAAGCACCAGTGGATAGAAGAAGTTAATTCAGATGGATGGCTTTTAAAACATAAAAAAACAGGGGCGAAAGTGGTACTGTTGTCAAATGATGATGATAATAAGGTGTTTAACATTGGATTTAGAACTCCGGTCAGTGATGATACAGGGGTTCCGCACATTATTGAACATACGGTATTGTGTGGTTCTGACAGATTTCCGGTAAAGGATCCTTTTATGGAACTGGCAAAGGGATCACTGAACACATTTTTGAATGCCATGACTTATCCGGACAAAACAGTGTATCCGGTTGCAAGCTATAATGAACAGGATTTTAAAAACCTGATGCATGTATATATGGATGCGGTTTTACATCCCAATATTTATAAAGAAGAAAAAATATTTAAACAGGAGGGATGGCATTATGAGTTGGAGAATAAAGATGCCGACCTTATTTATAATGGAATTGTTTACAACGAAATGAAAGGGGTTTATTCCTCAGTGGACGGAATTATTGATCGGGTAACATTACAGTCACTGTTTCCTGATAATGGGTACAGCAATGAATCCGGTGGAGATCCTGAATTTATACCGGAACTGACTTATGAACAGTATCTGGAATTTCACAGACGTTATTATCATCCATCCAACAGTTATATTTATCTGTATGGCGATATGGATATGGCAGAACGCCTTCAGTGGATGGATCAGGAGTATCTTTCAGGTTATGAAGCATTGGAAATTGATTCCAGTATTCCGCTTCAGCCGGCGTTTGAGGCTGTTAAGGAGGTAAGAAAAGCATATTCCATTACTGATAGCGAAACATTAGAAGACAATACAGTACTTACACTAAACCATGTAATTGGTACAAGTCTGGATGCTGAGTTAAACATTGCATTTCAGGTACTTGAGTATGCGTTAATGGAAATGCCGGGAGCACCATTAAAACAGGCGCTGATAGATGCCGGAATTGGCAAAGATGTTTACGGACAGTATGAGGATGACATTTATCAGCCGGTTTACAGTATTGTGGCAAAATATGCCAATGAGTGTGACAAAGAGAGATTTGTTCAAATTGTTAAGAATACATTAGAAAAAATAGTGGCAGATGGATTGGATAAAAAATCATTGCAGGCAGGACTGAGCAGTCTGGAGTTTAAGATCAGAGAGGCAGATTTTGGCAGATATCCGAAAGGGCTTATGTTCGGACTGCAGTTAATGTCAAGCTGGCTTTATGATGATTATGCTCCTTTTGTACTGTTGGAAACAGACAAGATTTTTGAAAAATTAAAGGCAATGATTGATACAGATTATTATGAGAAATTAGTGAGAAAATATCTTATTGAAAATACTCATAAATCTGTTGTAACATTGGTCCCGGAAAAAGGATTGACAACTTTAAAAGAAAATAAACTGGCAGAAAAGCTGGCGGCAAAGAAAGCATCCATGACTGATGATGAAATTGAAAAATTAGTCAGAGAGACAGCGGAACTAAAGGCATATCAGGAAGAGCCTTCCACGGAGGAGGAATTAAAATGTATTCCTCTGTTGAAAATATCAGACATTAATCCAAATCCTCGTCCGATGATTGGTCAAAAGGAGACAATTGAAAACATTGTAATGCTGTACAATGATCTGTTCACCAATGGAATCGGATATATGGATATTATATTTGATTGTTCCGATATTCCTGAAAAATATCAGAATTATATGGGGCTGTTAAAGCATGTGCTCAGTTACATGGATACTGATCAACGCAAATACACTGATTTAAATACAGATATTAACTTAAATCTTGGAGGTTTTGCATTTGATGCAGGACTGTATGTTAACAGCAAAACAGACAAAACGATTTTTACGGCAGAAATTCATGCCAAGATGTTATATGAAAAAATAGATAAAGTATTTGAGTTTATAAAAGAAATTGTACTGCATACAAAACTGGATGATGAGAAAAGACTTAAGGAGATTTTGGAAGAACTAAAGTCAAGAGTGCAGTCCTCTATTACCCAGTCGGGAGATAGTGCGGCAATGTTAAGAGCAATGTCATATTACTCCAAGCCTTATTATTTGAAAGAACAGACGGTAGGTATAAGTTTTTATAAATTTATAGAAGATATACTGGATCATTATGAGGAGAAAAAGGATGAAGTCATTTCCATGCTGAAAGAAACCATAAAGTATGCTTTTAGAAAGGACAGAATTATGGTTA
>JAUUNJ010000454.1 GCA_030844625.1 Roseburia sp.
TCATTGCTTCCATTATCAATACCTCCTACGCAAGCATTTGTGTGGGAAATCCCACCTCTTATTATAATACGCTTTTCTATATTATCTGTCAATCTACCTTTACTTACTCCTGATACTTGAAAAATGGTATCGCCCATGCCATCCTCCGCAGTCTTATAAATTACATTGAATGGTTCGATATCTTCCATTGTCTCTATCTTATAGGTCTGAAGATAATTGATGGATTTTGCAAACTCTTGTAAGTTGGAGAGATTCTTCCCTCTCCGTTTCATCTCCGCATAGAAATTTGGGAGCAGTGGTCTGCCCTGCGTTTTCTTATCATAATAATCTTGCAAGCTTTCCAGAAGTGTCGGATTCTGCCTGCGATCCAGTTCGGCTTTCATTTCCTCATACGCTGTCTTCATCCACTGAATGGATTCTTTCAGAGAAATAAACATCTGGTTGAACTGCCGGATAGCTCGGTTCAGTTCCCCAATCACTGTTTTAATTCCCCTTTTCTCCATTGCCCGGACTTCATACCCTTCATGGATCGTCGGAATCAGATCAATTCTCTGCTCTTTGTAAGAGCGGTGATCAATTCTTGCTGCCATGTGACATTCCCAGAATTTTTCGTTCACTTTCTCTGTCCACGCTCTTCTCCATTCCTTTAAAAGTTGTCTGTAAGTTCCTGTACTTTTTGTTTCTCTGTTTGATTATCTGCCATAGATTACCTCCATTTTTGCATGACAAAAGGCAGCCCACAATGGACTGCCCTAATAAAAGAAAAAGTAGCAAATCGTTTAAAACCATAATTTTCATAAAAAGAAAGCAATAGAGGTGCGCAAGACACCCCTATTCCCTAAACCTCTTGCAAAATCTGCAATAGTGGTTTATAATCAGGTTAGAAACCGAAGGATATTAGCGTGTCCAACGGTTGCACAATCGGAAACTTATAAAGCGTTAAGTTTATTAACAGATTACAGGCTATCCTCTATTGCGAGTAGAGGATAGCCTTTCCGTTTATTTGCGGTTATGTTTATTGTCTATGTATGTCAAGGCTGCAAATACAACCAATAAAAGCGTAAGCACTTCTAAAGTATCCATACCGACCTCCTTTCCGTCTCCAGAAAGGACAACCGCAAGACTATCCCTACTTGCTCTAATCTGACTGAAAATATTATATCATTTCGTGTCGAATAATACCAGCACCACTTACGATATTTCCTCTGCCGGTTCCAATACCCCCCGGCAAATTCCTCATCGCTCATGTTCTGGAGCTTTCCTAACACCTGCTCTGCAAGCTCCTCCATATCGCTGTCCTTTATGTGAGGCATTACCCGTCTGATGTCCTCCATCAGCTCTGTCTTGCCCTGCCTGTCAAATACACACATCACCTGCTCTTAATACATCCTCTTTCAATACCTGATATCTTGGACGATTAAAATTCTTTCCAGTCTGCTGGTCAGTAAATATCTTTTCTAGTTCCAGATTGTTCTGCTCACAATAGGCTGTAATCTCCTTGATACCTCTGTCTAAATGCTGTTCTCTTGTACTTGTTCTGTGATAACCATATCTCTTCATTATTATTCGCTCCTTTCCTTAGTCCTGAAATGTACACTTTTTGAAACTACAAAAAAAGGACTGCTAAACAGTCCCGAAATGTATGGACATCCTTTTACGGAACGTCCCAGTATTTATGTATGCTTTTTGAAACCATCTCCTTAAAAATGGATATAAAAAAAGAAGGTGTATTTCAACCTTCCATTAATCGAAATATTTTATTTTGAATTAAGATACTTCTCATATTGGTTCTTAACCATATCAGGAAACATAGTAAATGAATCTCCTGTACTAATCATCATAACATCATAATTCCCAGTTTCCTTATTAGTTATTTCAACCATTCGGTAATGATGTTCTTCATTATTAACCCTTGTAATTTTTGAACTTCCACTGTCATCCTTTGCTCTATAAAAATATTCCTGTCCATTTAGTTTAAATTGACCATCATAATTCTGCATCCTCAAATTCTCCTTTATTATTAAAATCTTTGTTCTATATGTAATTAAGCCCCATCAGACAGATTTCTCTATCCAATGGGGCTTCTATGTCATATCGTCTGATTCCACATCATTATATTATTTTCTTACATCAAACTCTGCATCGTTTGGCGTAAAATTGGCGTATTTTTGTAATTTTACAAATTTCCACCAATAAGGTACATCACGTTTTTAGTAAAGCTTTGCACCTGCTGGAATATGGTTATCAACCATAAGAAGGTGAAGTTCTTCATCCTCTGAATCCTTAAGATTGTTTACTGCTGAAAGTAACATACCACAAGATTCAATTCCCATCATCTTTCTAGGTGGAAGATTTGTGATGGCAATAAGTGTCTTTCCAACAAGCTCTTCTGGCTCATAATAAGCGTGGATTCCGCTTAAAATAGTGCGGTCTGTGCCTGTTCCGTCATCTAAAGTAAACTGTAATAATTTCTTTGACTTAGGAACTGCTACACACTCTTTTACCTTAACAGCTCTGAAATCTGACTTGCTGAATGTATCGAAGTCTACTTCTTCCTCAAATAAAGGTTCAATCTTTACATTAGAGAAATCAATCTTCTCCGGCTCAGCTTTTACCTCTTCTGAAGACTTAGAACTTACACCATTTTCAGCCTTTACGCCACCAATGCTCTTCATTGTCGGGAATTTTTTTGATTGCTAAGCTAACTCTTGTATATCCTTGCAA
>JAUUNJ010000455.1 GCA_030844625.1 Roseburia sp.
TATATTTTATGATTAGTGAAGGTCAGCGTAATGATATTAATTACGCACTTCCATTGCTCGAACATGTGAATACAACCGGAAGCAATGTATTAGCTGATCGAGGATACGATAGTAATAAATTACTTGATTATGTCTACGACCATGGTGGAGAACCAACGATTCCTTCCAGAAAGGGAGCGAAATTTGACCGTCATTGTGATTGGTGGCTTTACAAAGAGAGACATCTAGTAGAAAACTATTTTCTCAAATTAAAAGCGTTTCGCCGAATAGCCACACGTTATGATAAACTGGCTTCCACTTTTCTGGGTTTCGTATGCATCGTCTCAATATTAATTTGGTTAAAATAAACAACTCGAAATGTTTTTCAAACACGCTCTAGCATAGTCGGGTAAGAGAAGAGCATTACTGTCCTTCCCTCCCCTAAGAACCGTACGTGATAGTTTCCCATCATACGGCTCAAGCCTTATAAAGCCTATTGCTGCCACAATAAGCCGGTTGTATATCATTCGTATACAAATTTGAAATTGCTGTAGGATTTATTTTTGCGTTCAGCGAAGTATTCCATCCAAATTTCATCGTAGGGATTCGCTTCCGCTTTAATACGTGTAAAACGGGTAATGTTTGTGTCGGTTGCATATACTAATGCGAGATAATTATCCTCCGTCAGCTTTTCAGAGAAAGTCCAGCTACGGTTTCCGATTCTGTGGAAATATTTATCTCTTATCCATGCGGCTGGTTTGTTTTTATGTCTACGTCGGCACCATCTCCATAGCGCCTTGAATGTCTGCCAGTCCACATATCTAAATGCAACCGAAGATACGTTATACTTCTGAAAGTTCACCCATCCTCTGATAATAGGATTCAGGCATTTGATCAGATCGGATTGCTTGCCCGTTCGGAACTTCTTAATTGTTCCACGAATTTTACGCATAATTGATTTAACATTCTGTTTTGATGGTTTGGTAAGTAATTTATCCCCATATTTACGAATATTACAACCCAAAAAGTCAAATCCATCGTGTATGTTCGTAATAACTGTCTTTTCATCCGATAATTCTAATCCTCTTTCATGCATGAACTCTTTTACTAAAGGTAGTACCTCGTTTCTTAATAGTTCCTCTGATGCTCCTGTAATAATGAAATCATCTGCATAGCGCACCAGATTTACTTTTGGATTTATCTGTCTACCTTTCGACCAATACCGTTTGAACTTATTCTTCAATAATCTTTCTAATCCGTCCAATACATAATTACACAGCGTCGGTGAAATAGTACCTCCCTGTGGTGTTCCTTGGTCAGTAGCATTGAGTTTTCCCTTTTCCACAAATCCAGCTTTAAGAAATTTGTGCAAAATTTCTTTGTCCATAGGGATATTCTTTTGCATCCATTCATGATTTATGTTATCGAAACATCCTTTTATGTCACCTTCCAACACCCATTCTGGTGCTGTTTTTCGAGCCAAGTCGACAAAACATTGCTCTATAGCGTCTTGAACACATCTGTTGGGTCTGAATCCGTATGAAGTGCCGTCTGCCAGAGTTTCTGTGACTGGTTCCAGTGCCATTTTGTGTAATGTTTGCATTGCCCTATCTTTCATTGTAGGAATACTCAGTGGTCTCTTTTTTCCATTTTTCTTTGGAATGTAGATTCGTCTGAGCGGTTGAGGTTGGTATCCTCTTCTCTGAAGTGTGAATATGGCGTTAAATTTGTCCTCATTACTTATCCAACACACGCCATCTACTCCAGGTGTTCTTTTACCCTTGTTTTCTGTTACTCTTTTTACAGCAATTGCTTTTGCATAAAACGAATGAGTCAGAGTCCATTGTAAGGATTTGATTTTTCCTACTCTGTTCTCCTTTACAGCCTTTGCAATACGCATCTGCAGTTTCTTAACCTCATATTCAGCTGTTCCAAAATCAATATCCTTCCAGCTCTTAATGTGATTTGAAGATGCACACGATTTCTCGTACATTTGCATTTCTCCTTTCAGAAATTCTGCTAATTCTCTTGCAACATAAGACCAGACGGAAGTCTGCCCCCTTTCGGGTGAGTATATTCTCTATCCTTCTCATTACAAGAAGGCATTCGCTTTCTCCGTCCTCCTTACCCGCACATCTATCGGTTTCCCTTACGGGTTACTTTCCGTATCTTTATGGAGATATACGGGCTTACCTTGTTCCACTACATTTATGCTGGTAGATTAGGCTCCACCTTTCTGCCGACGGTTCTATAGTCCGTGTGGTGGCTGTTTCAACCCCCAACCAAACCGCATTCCCATTTTGGGCCAGGCCCAGCAACCTTTGGCCTGTTCGCGCATAACGGCATTTACCAGTGATTCAGATATCTTAGCCATTCTATCCCAGTCATCATCTCAAGTCAGTGTTGCTCTTACTTGTTCTTATCCTCACGGAATCAGTTCTACATCTCTGTAAAGATGATTTTTCATATCTCGTTTCCTCATAGCAGTTACCCGCTACTTTGTAGATATTAGACTCAACTGACGGAACAGCAGGTCTTACACCTTACGGTAAGACAATAAATGTAGTGACTTTCAAGTCACACAAAACAGTTCATATTACTATGCAGGATCACACGCTCACTCAAACTTTTCACCCCCCAGCTGTTTCCTTCAACATGATGTCTTATCAATTTTTGTATGCTTAGTATATATCGACATGCCGGAGATAATCAAGTAACATCCTGGTTGCATTTTC
>JAUUNJ010000456.1 GCA_030844625.1 Roseburia sp.
ATTTAGTGAATTAGGTAAAAAAGGTGTTCTGGCGCTTATGTGTGACAGTACCAATGTGTTAAGACCGGGATTTACACCGTCAGAAAGTACCGTAGGAAGTACCTTTGAGCATATTTTTGCAGAGCATACAAAGAGCAGAATTATTATTGCCACCTTTGCATCCAATGTTGACAGAGTGCAGCAGATTATTAATACAGCCTGCAAATATAACAGAAAAGTTATTGTGGAAGGCAGAAGCATGGTTAATATTATCTCTGTCGCAAAGGATATGGATTATCTGAAAATACCTGAAAATACGTTGATTAGTATAGAGGAAATGAAAAATTATACAGATGACCAGTTGGTACTTATTACAACGGGAAGTCAGGGTGAGTCCATGGCTGCATTGTCGCGTATGGCGGCATCCATTCACAGAAAGGTTCAGATTAAGCCGGGAGACACGATTGTGTTTAGTTCAACACCAATACCGGGGAATGAAAAAGCGGTATCAAAAGTTATTAATGAACTGTACATGAAAGGCGCAGAAGTGATTTTTCAGGATACTCATGTATCAGGACATGCCTGTCAGGAAGAAATAAAATTAATGTATTCCCTGGTAAAACCAAAGTTTGCCATTCCTGTTCACGGTGAGTACAGACATTTGAAAAAACATGGTGAACTGGCACAGAGTATGGGGATCCCAAAAGAAAATGTTTTTCTCATGGAGTCAGGTGATGTACTCAGTATAGGCAAGGAAGAAGCCAAAATTGTTGGAAAGGTTCCGGCGGGCTCTGTACTTGTAGACGGACTTGGTGTAGGTGATGTTGGTAATATTGTATTAAGGGACAGACAGAATCTTGCTGAAAACGGCATTATTATTGTGGTATTAACATTGGAAAAATATTCCAATCAGATTCTTGCAGGACCGGATATCGTAACAAGAGGTTTTGTTTATGTAAGAGAGTCGGAAAATCTTATTGAACATGCAAAGGATGTTGTCACAGAGGCTTTATTGGACTGCCTCAGTAATAAGAATGCAGACTGGGGTAAGATTAAAATGGTAGTTAAGGACAGCCTTGGGGAATATCTTTGGAAGACGATGAAGAGAAGTCCAATGATTTTACCGATTATCATGGAAGTAGAATAATTTGAGTAATAATACAGTTATTGTAATAGCAGATATTATATGGGCATAGTAATATATGTAAAATAGTCAGGAGTTCATATGGATAACAGAAAAACTTCACAGGGATTTGCAAAAGTCTCAATCAGTTTATTAAAGTATGTGGTTATGGTTATGATTATAATAATCTGTGCTACCACTGCATTTAATTTTGGAACTCAGGTGTTTAGTGCTGAGGGTGTGGATGAGGCTCCGGGAACGGATATGACATTTACAGTGGAAAAAGGCACCACGATAAAACAGTTTGGTGATACATTGGAAGAGTTCAGAGTTATAAAAGATTCAAAGGTTTTTCGTGTACAGGCATTGATTTATCAGGTGAAAAGCATAAAGCCGGGCACATATACCTTTAATACTTCTCAGGGAGGGGAGGAAATCTTTAAAATAATCAGTGCAGGTCCGGAAGAGGATAAAAAGGAAGAAGAGACAACAACAAGCGAGTGATGACACCTGCTTTTATGTACTGAAAAATGGAATGATAATAATATGATAGTTAACGACAGAATAATAACATATATGCATTCACTGGAAAAGTCTAATAGCCAGATACTGGAACAAATTGAACAGCAGGCACATCGGGATAATGTACCTATTATCAGAAAAGAAATGGAGAGTTTCTTAAGGGTCATGTTGTCCATTAAAAAACCAAAAAGAATATTAGAGCTGGGTACTGCAGTTGGGTACTCAGCCATTTTAATGAGTGAATATATTGAAAGTGATGCCAGAATCATTACAATTGAAAATTATGAAAAAAGAATACCTATCGCACGTCAGAACATAGAATTGGCTGATAAAGAAGAGGTTATTACCCTGCTGGAAGGGGATGCAATGGAAATAATGCCCTCCCTTGAGAGCGGTCAGTTCGATTTTGTGTTTATGGATGCGGCTAAGGCGCAGTACATTAACTTTTTACCGGAAGTGTTAAGACTGATGAAAACCGGTGCAGTACTGATTACAGACAATGTACTTCAGGAGGGGGATTTGATAGAATCCAAGTATGTTGTGAGACGAAGAGACCGCACCATACATAAACGTATGAGAGAATATATGGAAGCGGTGAAAAATCATCCCCAACTGGAGACAAGTATTGTACCTATTGGAGATGGAATTACAGTGTCAGTTAAGAACTAAGAGCCAACATTAAAAATAAGGATTGATATTATGAAAAAACCGGAATTACTAGTGCCGGCAAGTAGTCTGGAGGTTTTGAAAACTGCCGTAAGATATGGTGCAGATGCAGTTTATATTGGCGGAGAAGTTTTTGGATTAAGGGCGAAGGCAAAAAATTTTACAATAGAAGAAATGAGAGAAGGTGTGGAGTTTGCGCACCGGCAGGGGGTAAAGGTATATGTTACAGCCAATATTTTGGCGCATAATGCGGATATTGAACCGGTCAAGGCATATTTTAATGACTTAAAACGGGTAAAGCCGGATGCGCTTATTATTTCAGACCCTGCAATTTTTACAATTGCAAAGGAAATATTGCCGGATCTGGAGCTGCATATCAGTACGCAGGCTAACAATACAAATTATGGGACCTATAACTTCTGG
>JAUUNJ010000457.1 GCA_030844625.1 Roseburia sp.
GGATCGAATTGTGGCAGGTTGTGTATAGAAGGAATAGGAACGGAAGATTTTTTCTCTGACATTGGTTTGGCGTAATTATTCCATAGTAATTCCCTTTTCATATCATGATAACTTAGATGTTCTATCTTTTCGGCAAGAATGTAGTTATTTAGACTTAAAAGCTGCTCTTTTGATAATCCTGAAAGTTCAATAATATTAGCTTGAGAAATCCAGAGCTGACCGGAACGGACTCTTTTGACAAGATCCGGAACTTTTTCATCAATTATATCTAGTGCATGACTATAGGCAGAATATTTGTGAACGGTAGCCATTGCTACATTACATTCTTCGGATACTTTTTTTGCTGCGATGCTTGCACCGGAAATATGAGATTTATTCGTAGATGAAAGTTGTCTTGCGGTTAATATTTTTTCAGCATCATATTTTTTCCCAATCAGGTATTTTTTATTGGTATTGGTTAAATCCTCTCGTTTAAGTTGGTCAGTACATATCCATGAAATTACATCTTCTTTACTGGAAAAATGGAGTCTTTTTATGCGGAAAGGAATACTGTGTTTGCGAAATAATTCATATGCTTCTAATCCATTAATGACAATACCATTCCATGTACAGATGGGGGTGTGATAGGAATGACATAATATCTGTTGTTCAAGCTGTTTATAATCTTTTCCACTGAGATATTGATACAAATTTGTGAATTCTGGCTTTGTTTTTAATGTATATATACTATAATTGCGCATACTCATCCCCCATTATTTCTGATTTAAATTCTGCTTGTGGCAGTTTTGTGATGATATTATCCATGGAAAATAGAGCTATTTTCTTATCTGGGTAAATATTGCCTTCTAAACGAAAAATATTAAATTTCTCCCAAGAAAGGTTAAGCTGGGAAAGTGAATATAGTAATTCTCGGCTATACAATTCATAGCTGTTACCATTGATAACAAAATAATCTTTAACTTTATGTGCCAATTTATCCTCTGCACAACTAGCCTTTATACCTATCATTTTTTGAGCAGGATTAACAAGAAGTTGAATATATTCTGGGTTACCAATTTGACGGAGTGTATTGCGGTGGATTCGTATACGATTCTTTTTAAAGTCAATACATATTAGTGGATGGGAAGAGTGTTTGTTGTTCATAGGATTTTTCCTCACTTTCTGCTGTTGATGTTTTTTTTGCTTTTTCTGTGGATTTATCAGTTACCTTCTTCTTTTCTTGTATGTCAAATACTGCGTAGCCTTCAAATATATTAACTTGCATTGATTTTTGATGTTCTTCCACTGGAATACCGAACTGATTCTTCCATTCTTCAGGATAAGAAGGTGTCCTAGCAGTGGTTACAGTTCCATTGTCTTTTAGTGTACGAGGAAATATTTCAGGTGAAGTTAAATCGAAAATGAACAGTATTTCATTGCCAGAACGAATTAGCTTGCCGAGAATCTTGTAACGATAATTAGGATTCCAGTCCATGAGAGATATCACTTTAGCAAAGAAAATTCGACAAGTGATTTGTTTTGGCGCACGTTTTTTTCCAGAGGAACACCAACGAAAAGAGTCCTTTTCTTCTTCTCTACAGGGACGGACAGCCAGTTTTTTTTCAATGGGATTGACTAATATTTGCACATATTCGACGTCGGGTAGTTTTTTTATGCAGGCGGTATTTACAGATACCTTGTAGTTATTAAGCGTAAACGAAGGTTCGTAAATATGAGCAAAGAATTCGCCACGTACAACTTGATAACCGTCATAGCTGAAAGAATCATCGTCAGTGACTTCCATTTGATTTGAGGGGCTGGATGCGACTGTTATTGGCATAGGTGTGTTGATTTTCATCATATCAGAAGGTTCTGTAGTCATATTCCATTGATTTGTAGGTTGCTCGCTCATTGGGTGTCTCCTTTAATTTCTGTAATAATATTCTTTATATTTTGTATAATGGTTTCTTTGGGAGTGGTTTGTAGCTCAGGCTCTTTATAAGGTTTACTTTCCGAAGTAGTCTGCCAGTTTTTGTCCGCTGTAAATTCTGTTAGTTCTGGTGCTTGAGACTGAGTATAGTAATTATTACCGAAGCCATTCATCCAGTCGGCAGGATAAGCTAACACACTCTTAGAATCAGATATTGTATCAGGCGTATTGTTATTGGGGGAGGATACGTCGTTGGTAGTTGTCGGTATTCGTATTTCTGTATCGTCCATGTTGAAGATAAGGACATTTTCATTGTCTTTTTGGTGTGCAACTCCTAATATTCTATATTTGCATTTTTTGTCCCATTTAAATATCTCGTATAATGTTGGCAAAAATGCAGCACCGGAAATTGGTTTTGGAATAGGTTGACCATCTTTGAGACGTGACCATTGCACTTTATTTTTAGTTTCAGAGGAACATGGTCGGATAGCAAGTAGTTTTGAGATTGGGTGTATCAGCATTTCAACAAATTTGGTGTTTGGGAATTTCCGTATAGCATCTTTGTTAAAAGAGATCTGTTTATATGAAAAAGAAACAGAAATCCGACCAACAGAGGAGAAAAATTGTCCTCTGGCAACTTCATAGTCTCTTAAATCGAAGGAACCGGCGGAAGCAGTAATTGTATCAGGTGCATTCATATTTTCCGGTTTAAGGACGCTTTGAGATGCTTCAAAGTAGTCTCTGGCTTTAAATCCAGACCATCTTGGATTAATGCTTATAAATCCACTTA
>JAUUNJ010000458.1 GCA_030844625.1 Roseburia sp.
ATGAATCACTGCCCCATTGCATAGGAACAAATTCAATTCCTTTATACTGCTGTCCCGAACTCGGACCTGTACCCCAGTTATAGTACCAGCCTATTCCCATTGCTGCCAGATCTAAGTTTGCTCCCATATCAGTAGCCAATCCTAACCCCTTCTTTGTAACACCAAAAGTAATAGTCTCAGTATTTGCGGAAGTACCGTTTGTAAAATATGCTTTTACATATGTTTTAAATGCCTTAACTTTGGTAGTGTAATACTCGTAGGATGTTTCTAATGTTGTAGTAACTAATTCATCATCAATATAAAGCTGATATTCTTTAACGGTAGATGATGTTGCCTCCGACCATTCAATGTCAATATAACCTGCTGCTTTAAGTTGGTTATTTGTCGGACTTATAATTGAAAATGTTTCAGCAGCTTTTGTTTCCGAACTTTCTCTGATTGCCGGAATAATGGTTGCCACTAAAATAAGTGACAAAACAACAGCAATCGTCTTTTTTAATTTTGTCATTTTTTCCTCCTTATGATATTATTAACCCGTTCAATTTTTTGACAGAACATTATAAAAACGTTTCTATCTTTCCCTAAAAATATTATAACAAAAACCATTGACAAATGGAATAACAAATGTTAAATTAGTAACAGTTACTATTATTATTTTAGGAGCAAGTATGATAAAACGTAGTCTACAGCGAGAGTTAATTAAAGAAAATTTAATAAACAGACATGATCACCCCACTGCCGACATGGTTTATCACAGTATTCGTAAAGAATTGCCCAATATCAGTCTGGGGACTGTATACAGGAATCTCAGATTCCTTGTAGAGCAGGGAGATGCCCTTTCATTAAAATTAGGCGATGGTCGGGAACATTTTGACGGTCACACTCAGCCCCACTATCACTTCATCTGTAACCAGTGCGGCAGCATTGAGGATATTTTAATGAATGAACTTCCACTTTGCGAAGAAGCTTCCAAATATTGTAGTGGCGAAATCACAGGTCACACTACATATTTTTACGGCCTGTGTAATAATTGTAGAATTAAACACTAATAGTGTTTTATATTTTATTTATTAGGAGGAAAATTAAATGGCAAAATTTGTTTGTACAGTATGTGGTTATGTACATGAAGGAGATGCAGCACCAGAAAAGTGCCCAGTTTGTGGTGTTCCTGCAGAAAAATTTAACAAGGTAGACGAAGGCGAAAAGACTTGGGCTGCTGAACATGTAGTAGGCGTAGCTCAGGGCGTAAGCGAAGACATCTTAGCTGATTTAAGAGCAAACTTTGAAGGTGAATGTTCTGAAGTTGGTATGTATCTTGCAATGGCAAGAGTTGCCCACAGAGAAGGATATCCTGAAATTGGTTTATACTGGGAAAAGGCTGCTTATGAAGAAGCTGAACACGCTGCTAAATTTGCAGAGTTACTTGGTGAAGTTGTAACAGACAGCACAAAGAAAAATCTTGAAATGAGAGTTGAAGCAGAAAACGGCGCAACAGCAGGTAAATTCGATCTTGCAAAGCGTGCAAAAGCTGCAAATCTTGACGCAATCCATGACACAGTACATGAAATGGCTAGAGACGAAGCAAGACATGGCAGAGCATTCGAAGGATTATTAAAGAGATACTTTGGATAAGCTACAAATCCATGCAATAACATAAATAATAATGCCCTGCAAGTTTACTTGTAAGGGCATTTATTATTTTGTTATTATACGGCGACAGCCGTCCATGAAATAGACCGGTGGTCTATGAATGGGCATGGCGTAATGCCTCTATTCTGTAATTCATTTCTTTTCCTTATGTGCTGTTATGATTGTATAACTATAAACATTTACAGTTATTATGCAATCATTTATATTAACATACCAGTTTTTCCCGTTCCTTAAAACAGAAGCATTCTCTGATTTTATTTGGGCTTTACACCACTCAACAACATTATCTGTATCCAAAGAAAGATTTTTTTTGATTCGCATGACACCCAATTCTGTCGTATGCAATTTATCCAAATTTTGAAGTAATTCATTTTCTGTTTTCGTCGATTCTAAAAAGGGTATCTGATTTACGGAAGGAAAAGACTTACGAATCGGATGACGAATAACGGTCTTCAATTTTTCTGGTGCACATCGTCTGGGGTCGCTTAAGTATATTTCATGATGGTACCTTCCCGTTTTCATATCCGGCTCATACCCTTGCTCTTTTACAAACGCATCCATCTTTTCTATTGTAAGCGGTTCTTCATCATAGGTTCCGATATGCATACTTTGTACACATACTCCTTCATCATAAGTTAAAAACTCAACCTTGGAAAAATCCATCTTCTTTTTCGTAGTTGCTTCCGTTATTGCCCAGTCGAACTCTTCTTTTGTGACAAACTCCGGCAAACGTATCATGGCAATCCATTGGAAGTTTTCCTTATGTGAATAGTCAATAGCATCCGTATCTTTCTGCCACCATAAACCTTCTAACGGAGGCACCACATAAGAAAAGTATCCATCCATTTTATGACTGCCCTTGTAGCTCATTTTTATGGTAAATGCAATGGCATACAAAAGTCCGATTGCCTGCTTGTATTCACCCCCTTCTTCATTAGGATTGCCCTGTCCACGTACCGCCACATAATTCATAGACGGAATTGTAATAATCCCCGGTTGCTTCGGTGGCATATAAAATTCTTTATACTCTTTTTTGTAATCAAAT
>JAUUNJ010000459.1 GCA_030844625.1 Roseburia sp.
TGTCTGTGACATTTCCTGTCAGACTTTCTTTAGTACTGTATCATAACATCAGCATTTTTTAAATGTATTTTTTATATTTGACCTGTTTTCCATTATCTTATACTTCTCCATTCCCTATTTCTTTTGAAGAATGGTAAAAAGATAAAATACTTACAATCAACAAAAATTTTCCCATATACCAGTAATATCCAATAAAATCTGAATCCGCTCCGCTTATATCAAGAACACCTTGTATAAAACTTGCCATTGATAAAGATACAACAGCCAAATGATAACTGCATCTGCAGATCCAGGTTGGTTTAACTTCCTTTTTTAAATGATAAATAATCCAAAAAACCAGTACTCCCCCAAATAGCGGATAAAATGGCAGGCTTATCATATAACCTGAATAAACGCCATCGCTATTGTATTCATATATCACACAGAATGCAATGGTTAAAACGGTCATCATTCCATATATTCTCATCGGTCTTCTCGCCCATTTATTATATACCGACAATATTTATGACACTTCCTTTCATAATTTTTTTTGCAGTAGTCGATTTATTTAATCCGTACAATAAACCGACAAATCTTTCATTATTACGTTAACATCTAATTAACTCTATTATGTGGAAAAACTGTGAAAATATTGTGATATATCAAAATTAGAATAATAATACAAATTCATAATCCTGACTTTTCTTCATATATTTATAAAAATAAATATTCATGTATCAATAAGGAGATCTAATGTATCACATTTTGGAATTCACCAACGGACAACCCATAATTCTATGGCAGTCAGGAAATAACCTGCAAAAATACATAATCAGTTCCGGAAGAATTTATAATAAGGGAATACTACTGAAAGATATAAACAGCCGGTTCAAAGTATGGAACATGGATCCTGTTTATATCAGTTACGAATCCGTGGATGGTTCAACTGTTATATCTCATATTGCATCTGATGGCATTGGTGAAGTATTCACCACAAAAAATCTGTCAGCCCTTATAGAATATAACAATAAACTTTTGGTTTTCTATCTCTCACCAACAGACGATAAATATGAACTTTATGTAACTACTTCTGACGATTTCAAAGAAAAGAAACTAATCTGTGAAGGGCTTGATTTATCAGAAAATATGTGCGCTGTAAGAAACAATGATTTTATTATTTTATTTTTCAACGAAAAACAATTATTCATTTCATCGGAATTTAAGGTTGTAACTACGATTAATATGTCATCTTCCCAAAATTCCAATACAATTAATCTCCAAAACGAAGTATCTAAGCTGAAATTTGAACTTCATCAGTTGGAACAGCATCATGCAGACTTTGTCAGAGAATATGATCAGTTATCTGCCTACACGGGAGAATTACAGGAAAAACTGCGAAAGACCAGACTGAATCTGAAAGAATAGAGAAAAAGAAGGCTGTTACACGACAGCCTTCTTCAACATATACTTTCTAAATTCTATAATTTGTCTGAACAGCAATCTTGTAAGCGGACCTGCAGCAAATAAATTCCACAAAAGCGCCATCGGGAAATTTTTAAATACGGTACCTACCCATATTGCAGGAAGCTGTGCTATTGAATTGCCTGCAATCATTACATTGAATAATATTGAAGCTACCAGGCTCATTGTGGGACACATAACTAAAACTGTACACCCTGAAATCATAAGCGTAATAAAGAACGGATTATCCTTCTCCGGTCTTATAATTCTGCCGGCAAGTGTATGTCCTATTTTATTCCCCCACAGATTAGAAAATATAAATACAAATATCCACATATAGGCAGCTTCAATTAAGGCATCAAGAAAGACATGGTTGGTCATATTACTGAATCCACCGTTTGTCAGGTTAAATCCCTGCTTAATCGCTACGTTATAAATTTCCATTCCATAAGCCATTGTCATTGACATAATAACTCCAAATACAATGCCCTGCTTTTTTGTTTTTGGCATCATTTTTTCCTCCTGATTAAATAGTTTATCGCTTGGCATTATCCTGCAGCAAGTACGTCTTACGCACTATTATTTGCATCTGACAAAAAAAGCAAAGCGCAATACGAGTTTCCTCATATATACGCTTTGCTTTCTATCTTCGCTACACGACTAAGACTGATTTTACAATATTTTATAAAAAATTTCAAATTGCTTTTTTCAACAAAATAATTGTTCTTTGTTATCCAAAAACCGTTTATTTATACAACAACCACATATAACATCCTATAGCTGTTATCCATAAAGCTGCTATTACCGGCACTCCCACCACAAATTTCATATGTTTTGTCTTATGCCTGAATATTTGCATTCCTGCAAACGCACCGATAAATCCACCTATAACAGACAATCCCATAAGCTCCTTTTCGCTGATACGCCACTTATGTTTCCTTGCCTTGTACTTATCCATTCCATATATAATAAATGTTATTATGTTAATTGCAGCTAAATAAGCAATAAAATATATCATAATTCTTCTTCCGTTTTCACAGTATCAATATAGAGTTCCTCTAACTGCTTTGCATCTACCGGACCGGGTGCCTCTGTCATCAGACATGACGCATCCTTTACCTTAGGGAATGCAATAACTTCACGAATATTATCCTCACCTGTCATATGCATAACCAGTCTGTCAAGACCATACGCAAGACCTGCGTGAGGCGGCACCCCATATTTGAATGCATCCAATAAAAATCCAAACTGTTC
>JAUUNJ010000009.1 GCA_030844625.1 Roseburia sp.
TATACTTATAAAAAAATATTTGAAAAGAGCCTATGATAATGGACAGGATGTGGAAGCAAGGACAAAGATGCTTCGTGCAGCTTATTGTGCGGGAGTAGCTTTTACACAGTCTTATGTGGGATATGTACACGGTGTGGCTCATTCTCTCGGAGGACAGTATGGCGTGCCCCATGGTCTTGCCAACGCGGTGATTTTACCGTATTTTCTTCAGGAGTATGGTGAAAAATGTTACAAGCGACTTGGAAAACTGTCAAGGGTTTGTGACATTGCAGATTTTAATGATTCGGATCGTGTGGCATCGGATAAATTTATTCGGTGGGTGAAACAAATGAATGAATCCATGGCTATACCTAAGTATATTAAAGAGATAAAAGAGGAGGATATACCGATTATGGCAAATCATGCTGACAAGGAAAGTAATCCTCTTTATCCGGTACCAAAACTTATGAATGCCAGGGAATTGGAAAAGATGTATTATATTGTGGCAGGAATAAGGGAGATAGACGGATATTGTGCCCGTGAACAGAATCATCATGCTGAAATAAGCGCTTTTGATGCTTAACAGGAGTTAAAATGGAAATAAATAAAATTGTACAAAAACAAAGAGAATTTTTTGAAACAGGGAAAACTTTTGACATTAATTATAGAATTGCCATGTTAAAAAAATTTAAACAGGCAATTCTTAACCATGAAGCAGAAATAAATGAGGCACTAAAAGACGATTTGGGAAAATCTGAAACAGAAACATATATGTGTGAAACCGGCATGACTTTAAGCGAACTGTCATATCAGATCAAGCATATAAAGAAGTGGAGCAAAAATAAAAGACGCAGAACAGGGCTTGCCAATTTTCATGCAAAAAGCTTTACGGTACAGGAGCCATATGGAAGTGTGCTTATTATGTCTCCATGGAATTATCCGTTTATGTTGTGCCTGGAGCCTATGGTTGGTGCTATTGCCGCAGGCAACTGTTGTGTACTGAAACCATCGGCTTATTCTCCGGAAACATCTGCAATAATCAAAACCATAGTGGAGGAAGTTTTCCCACAGGAATATGTTGCAGTTGTGGAGGGAGGACGTGCTGAAAATACAGAATTACTCAATCAGCGTTTTGACTATATATTCTTTACAGGTGGTGTTACAGTAGGAAAACTGGTTATGGAAAAAGCTTCGGTGAATCTTACTCCGGTAACATTGGAATTGGGCGGAAAAAGTCCCTGTATTATTGATGATACATGTAACGTCAAGCTGGCAGCAAAAAGACTGGTATTTGGCAAGTTTTTGAACTGTGGACAGACCTGTGTTGCTCCCGATTATGTTCTGGTGGATAAAAAGGTAAAGAATGAATTTATAAATCATGTTAAAATTCAGATAGAAAAAATGTTTGGAAGTTCCCCTTTATCTAATCCTGATTATGGAAAAATTATAAATAAAAAACACTTTGACAGATTAAAGGGTTTGATTGACAGCGATAAGGTTGTGGCTGGTGGGAAATTCAATGAGAGAACACTGCAGATTGAACCTACGGTCATGGACCATGTGACGTCAGAGGATGCAGTAATGCAGGAGGAAATATTTGGCCCGATTATGCCGGTGATAACTTACGACACAATTGATGAGGCGGAAAAATTTGTTAAGAATAGAGAAAAGCCGCTGGCACTTTATGTGTTTACGAAGAAAAAAAACGTGGAAGAAAGATTTCTTAAATACGTGTCTTTTGGCGGTGGGTGCGTAAATGATACAATAATGCATCTTGCCACATCTGAGATGGGATTTGGCGGAGTAGGAAACAGCGGTATGGGATCTTATCACGGAAAGAAAAGCTTTGATACATTTAGTCATGAAAAGAGTATATTAAAAAAATATTGCTGGATTGACATGCCAATGCGTTATCAGCCATATAAAAATTTGTATTTGAAAATAATAAAGATGTTTTTGCATTAAAAAAGCACTCCTTTCAGGAGTGCTTTTTCATATGAAACTTACAGTTCTACGTCTCCAATAATTCCATCAATTACATAATAAGCTTTCATATCTTCAGGCTTAATATAAATTGAAACAGAATTCATTGTTTTCTTGCCGTTCTTAGCTGTATAATCAGCTTTAACAGCTTTTTCTATTGCGGCTGTATCAAATTCCATTCCGTGGAACTGAACAAATACATTGTTTTCTTTCTTAACGGCTTTTTTAGCAGTTGTTTTCTTTGCTGCAGTCTTTTTAGCAGCAGGCTTAGCTTCAACTTTCTTAGTTTCAGCCTTCTTGGCAGCAGGCTTAGCTTCGACTTTCTTAGTTTCAGCCTTCTTGGCAGCAGGTTTAGCTTCAACTTTTTTAGTTTCAGCTTTCTTAACTTCAGCTTTTTTAACCTCAGCCTTAACTTCAGCTTTCTTATCTGTTACTTTTGATTCAACTGTCTTAGCAGCAGGCTTAACTTCTACTTTTTTTTCAGTAGCCTTAGCAGCAGTTGTAGTTGTTTTTGTTGCCATAATTAAATCCTCCTTATACTTAGGCAGGTCGATTTCAAGTCTATAAAATTAAGTTCATTATTTATCAACCAAATATACATAATGTTTATATCATATGATGTAATAATACAACTACAATTTAAATTATGCAAGAATGTGAAAAAAGTTTATGAAAAACTTACAAAATAAATTTGATAACAAAAAAATAATAATAAAAATTACCTTAAAAATATTATTAAAAAATTTGCAACTGGTGAAAAAAAGACAATAAAAATCTGTTTTAATGCATAAAATATGGCAAAATGTCTGTAAAAATCTAAAAAAACTATTTGACATTGTGTCGAAATTTTGCTAAAATTCTCACGCATTACGTATAGGCATAAATAAAAAGAACTTTATACACAAGATAGTTTAGAATAAACGGGGTAGTTTAAATGAATAGATTTGAAAAGAGAAAACTTAAGGCAAACTTATATAAACATGGGAACACAATAATGTATGTTACAATTTTTGTTATGGCATCATTGATAACTATTGCGGCGGCAGTAAATAGAACCGGCAAGGTGGATTATATTGATGAATCCATGATTGCGTCTACGGAAAAGGAATCGGTTGCGTTAAAAAACAGTAATACGAACAAAGTGGCAGCTACGGAAACAAATGCTTCAACAACAGAGGCGCCCATAGAAGAAACTACCCAGCCCCAGACAACAGAACTGCAGACAGAGTCGGTTTCTGTGGCAAAGCTTAAAGTAACTGCTGATACATTAAAGGTGAGAGCGCAGGCATCCCAAGAGTCAGAAATGATTGGAATGGTAGATAGAGATCAGATTTTTGATGTGATTTCCCAAAATGGAGAATGGATCGAAATAAATTATAATGGAAACAAGGTTATATCAGTTCTGAATTTACGGAAAGCATAGAATAAAGATTATAATGATTTAATGTAGGAAATCCCGATACAATGGGGTTTCTTTTTTTAAGTATAAATGATAGAATAAACCTGTTATAATATTATTATAATTTAATTATAATAACAGGAAGGGAAAATACAAATGAGTTATATTGGATGGTTAATTGTATTTGTAGTATTTGCTGCTTTGGAGCTGGTTACAATGGGGCTTACCTGTATTTGGTTTGCTGTGGGAGCAGTGGCAGCATGTATTGCATCACTTTTGGGAGGTAATTGGGTAGTACAGGCATTTGTGTTTATTATTGTAACCACATTGGTGCTTATTTTTATACGCCCTTTTGCAGTAAAATATATTAACAATAAGGCAGAAAAGACCAATGTTGAGTCAATGGAAGGAAAGACTGGAAAGGTTATAACAGAAATTGACAACATTAATGCCACAGGACTGATTACCGTTGATGGAGTGGAATGGACTGCACGAAGCAATGACGGGACAGTGATACCTAAAGATACTCTTGTAACGGTAGTTGCTGTGGAGGGGGTCAAAGCCATTGTAAAAAAAGCATAATAAAATTATAGAACAGGGAGGAAAAATTTATGGGACCAATAGCTTTAATTATTGTTTTAGTTTTAGCAATTGTATTAGTATCAACGTGTGTTAAGATTGTGCCGCAGGCACATGCTTATGTTATTGAAAGATTAGGCGGATACAAAACCACCTGGTCTGTTGGAATTCATTTCAAGGTTCCGTTTCTTGACAGAGTTTCAAGAAGAGTTAATTTAAAGGAACAGGTTGCAGATTTTGAACCGCAGCCGGTTATTACAAGGGATAATGTAACGATGCAGATTGATACAATTATTTTTTATCAGATTACAGATCCTAAGCTTTATGCTTATGGTGTTGAGAATCCAATTGTGGCAATTAAGAATCTTACAGCTACAACACTGAGAAATATTGTAGGTGATCTTGAACTTGATGAGACTCTTACTTCAAGAGAGACAATTAATGCCAGAATGCGTTCAGAGCTTGATGTAGCTACTGATCCTTGGGGAATTAAGGTCAACAGAGTGGAATTAAAAAATATTATCCCGCCGAGAGATATTCAGGAAGCAATGGAAAAACAGATGAGAGCTGAACGTGAAAAGCGTGAACAGATTCTCAGAGCCGAAGGTGAAAAGAAGTCGGCAGTTCTTATTGCAGAAGGTAATAAGGAAGCAGCAATTCTGAATGCAGAAGCAGATAAACAGTCAGCAATTCTGAAAGCAGATGCTGAGAAGCAGAAAAGAATTCTTGAAGCAGAAGGTGAGGCAGAGGCGATTCTTAAGGTACAGCAGGCTACGGCTGACGGTATTAAAGTAATTAAGGAAGCCGGTGCAGATGATGCAGTTCTTACACTTAAGAGCCTTGAGGCTTTTGTAGAAGCGGCAGACGGTCAGGCTACAAAGATTATCATTCCATCAGATATTCAGGGAATTGCCGGTTCTGTTAAAGCGTTAGCAGAAGTGATTAAAGATTAGTGAAAAACGAAGAGTGAATAGTTATGTTTGATGAAAAGATGGTTCTATGTGGGGCTAACGCATATGAAAAAAAATATTATTTAAACGAACAGTTTTCCAATCTTCCAGAGCAGATCAAACAGGAATTGCAGATTATGTGTGTTCTGTTTACAGAGGAAGTTGGAGGAATTCTGCTTTTAGAATATGATGAAGATGGAAGCCTGCAGTTAATAACTGAAGCCGATGAAGGTGATTTGTTATATGATGATATTGGCAGTGGGCTTAAGATAAGACAGATTCAGTTAGAAAAGAGAGAATTGCTGGAATCGCTTGAAATGTACTATAAAGTATTCGTGTTAGGAGAAGAAGCATAATGTTACTTACGGTAGATGTTGGTAATACAAATATTACTTTGGGATTATTTAAGGGAGACAAGGTATTTGCCACATTCAGAATTACGACCCAGATGGCGAGAACATCGGATGAATACGGTTCACTGATGGCAGAAATGATTGTAAGAAAGGGAATTGATATTAAGAATATTAAGGATGTTATCATTTCATCAGTTGTTCCAAAGGTTATGTATTCATTAAATAACGGCATTATAAAGTATTTCGGAATTAAGCCTATTATTGTAGGTCTGGGAACAAAGACAGGCATCAAAATTAACAGAACAGACCCAAGAGAAGTGGGTTCAGACCGTATTGTAGATGCAGTTGCTGCTTATGAAATATATGGCGGACCGTGTATTGTGGTTGATTTTGGAACAGCTACAACCTATGATTTGGTAGGACCAAATGGGACTTTTGATGCAGGAGTGACTTCGCCGGGAATCAGAATATGCGCCAAAGCTTTGTGGAATGAAACTGCAAAACTTCCTGAAATAGAAATCAAAAAGCCGGATACGATTCTGGCAAAGGATACGATTACAAGTATGCAGGCTGGAATTGTTTATGGTTATATTGGTCAGACTGAATATATTATTGACAAAATAAAAGAAGAAAGCGGACTTGATCATCTTAAAGTAATTGCTACCGGTGGAATGGGAAGAATTATTTATGAGAACACGGATAAAATAGATGTGTATGACAATCAGCTAACCCTTCAGGGCATGAGAATTATCTACGAAAAAAACAGAAAAAAATAGAATGAATGCTATTTATTCTGCTAAAAATGCAGGATGGAGAAACATATGAAAATAGGTAATGTTGAAATTGAAAATAATTTGGCATTAGGACCAATGGCAGGTGTAACAGACCTGCCATTTCGTCTGCTTTGTAAAGAGCAGGGCTGTGGTCTTTTGTACACAGAAATGGTTAGTGCCAAAGCAATTCTGTATAAAAATAAAAATACGAATATACTATTAAATATTGAAGAAAAAGAGCATCCTGTTGGAATACAGCTTTTTGGTTCAGAACCGGACATTATGGCGGAAATTGGAGCACAGGTGGCGGAAGGTGGCTGTGATTTTATTGATGTTAATATGGGCTGTCCGGTACCCAAAATTGTAAACAATCATGAAGGCTCATATCTTCTCACCCAGCCCGGGCTGGTAGAAGAAATACTGACAAAAATGGTAAAGGCAATCAGCAAACCTGTTACTGTTAAGATTCGAAAAGGATTTAAGGATGATGAATGTCAGGCTGTAGAAATTGCAAAAATTGCTGAAAATTGCGGCGTTTCGGGAATTGCGGTTCATGGGAGAACAAGAGAGCAGTATTACAGCGGAAAAGCGGATTGGGATGTGATTAAGGCTGTAAAAGAGGCTGTTAATATACCGGTTATTGGAAATGGAGACATCTTTAGTGCTGAGGACGCAAAGGCGATGAAGGAGTATACAGGCTGTGACGGGTTGATGGTAGGACGTGCTGCAAGAGGCAATCCATGGATATTCAGACAAATTAATGAGTATCTTAAAAATGGCGTGCTTATTGAAAAACCGACCGGACAGGAGGTTAAGGATATGATTTTAAAGCATGCCCGTATGCTTGCTGATTATAAAGGTGAGTACACTGCTGTAAGGGAAATGCGAAAACATATTGCATGGTATACTCAGGGGCTGCCGCATTCGGCAGAACTTAGAAGAAGATGCAATGAAATTGTCAGTATGGAAGTATTGGAGGATATCATAAATAGCAGGTTATAAAAGGGCTCAGATATCCTGATTCTGTGAGGAAACTCATAAATTGTATTTTACCGTTTAGGTTGACAAGGAATATTTGTTAGGCTATTATAAAGTGTAAAACTTTGAACGAAAAGTTGATTGGAGGAAATTAAAATGGCAGATAACGCAAAGAAGAATATACTTACTTATGCAGGTCTTCAGGAATTAGAGACAGAATTAGAAGATTTAAAGGTAGTAAAACGTAAAGAAGTTGCTCAGAAGATTAAAGAAGCAAGGGAACAGGGCGACTTATCTGAAAATGCAGAATATGATGCAGCGAAAGACGAGCAGAGAGACATTGAAGCGAGAATTGAAGAAATCGAAAAAATTCTTAAAAATGTTGAAGTCGTTGCAGAAGATGATGTAGATGATAAAAAAATTAACGTTGGATGTCATATTAAGATTCATGATTTTGAATATGATGAAGATCTTGAGTTCAGCATTGTTGGTTCAACCCAGACAAACAGCTTAAGTGGTAAGATTTCTAATGAATCACCGCTTGGACGTGCGCTGATTGGACATGAGATTGGAGACATTGTTGAAGTGGAAATGGGAGATACAGTATCTAAATACGAGGTTCTTGATATTAAGAAGACAAAGTAAAGCGATTAAGTTGATTATGTGAAGAAAAATAATACCGTAAGGAGTTTATATAATGGCACAGCAGAATAATAATGGACAGCAGGTTGACGTAAAGCAGCTTTTAAAGGTTCGCCGGGAAAAACTTGCTGATTTACAGGAAAGAGGTAAGGACCCTTTCCAGATAACAAAGTATGATGTGACACATCACAGTATGGAAATTAAAGATAATTTTGATGCACTGGCGGCAGAACATGACGAAGAAGGAAAGCTGGTCAAAGATCCTGCTAAATTAGTATCTATTGCAGGAAGAATTATGCTTAAGCGTGTGATGGGGAAAGCATCTTTCTGTAATATTCAGGATAAGGAAGGAAATATTCAGGTTTATGTAGCGCGAAATGAAATTGGTGAGGAGCCCTTTGACGAATACAAAGCTTTTAAGAAAATGGATATCGGTGATATCGTAGGAGTAAAAGGATATCCGTTTAGAACTAAGACAGGTGAGATGAGTATTCATGCAACTGAGGTTACACTGCTTTCAAAGAGTCTTCAGATTCTTCCGGAAAAGTTTCATGGCATGACGAATACAGATTTACGGTATCGCCAAAGATATGTTGACCTGATTATGAATGAGGAATCTAAGAATACATTTATCAAACGTTCAAAGATTATAAGTGAAATTAGAAAATATCTTGACGGACAGGGATTTATGGAAGTTGAAACGCCTATGCTTGTTCACAATGCGGGTGGTGCGGCAGCCCGTCCGTTTAATACACATTACAATTCGTTAGATGAAGATGTTAAGCTCCGTATTTCATTGGAACTTTATCTCAAGAGACTTATTGTAGGTGGTCTTGAGAAAGTTTATGAGATTGGAAGAGTGTTCCGTAATGAAGGCGTTGATACAAGACATAATCCGGAATTTACATTGATGGAACTTTATCAGGCATACACAGATTATAATGGAATGATGGATTTAACAGAGAATCTTTACAGATATCTTGCAAAGGCTGTATGTGGTAGCGAAGTTATTACATATAACGGAATTGAAATGGACTTAAGCAAGCCTTTTGAGAGAATTACAATGGTTGATGCCGTTAAGAAATATTCAGGCGTAGACTGGAATGAAGTAGAGGACTTGGAACAGGCAAGAACTTTGGCAAAGGAACATCATGTGGAATTTGAAGAACGTCACAAGAAAGGTGACATTCTCAACCTCTTCTTTGAAGAGTTTGTTGAGGAGCATCTTGTTCAGCCAACATTTATTATGGATCATCCGCTTGAAATTTCACCGCTTACAAAGAAGAAACCGGACAATCCGGAATACGTTGAACGTTTTGAGTTCTTTATGAATGGATGGGAAATGGCAAATGCTTATTCAGAGCTTAATGATCCAATTGATCAGAGAGAAAGATTTGCAGCTCAGGAAGAGGCATTGGCAGCAGGTGATGACGAGGCTGAACATACAGATGAAGATTTCCTGAATGCTCTTGAAATCGGTATGCCTCCAACAGGCGGTATCGGATTCGGGATCGACAGAATGGTAATGCTGCTGACTGATTCGCAAGCAATAAGAGACGTATTGCTGTTCCCGACAATGAAAACATTAGAGAAGTAAACAAGAGTAAAAACATTATAAATAAAGGCATTTCCTGGATTTTAGGAAGTGCCTTTTTAAAGTAGGTGTTGCGATTACTGTTATTTTTGGCGTTAAAGGATAATGAGAGCGACTAAAAAAGATGACAAAATTAATTTATGTGACAAGTTGACAGTAGATATAAGTGAAAGTCAGCGTCTTTGGGGCGTTGACCGGCAACAAAGGCTTATAATTTAAGAACCACGTCTTTTAGACGTGGTTCTTATTAGGTTATCTATATTTATATTATGGTAAGAAGTTATAAACTTTATAAGAATTATTTGTGAAGTGACTGGCATTAGAAATACATACATCAGCTTTGTGATTTCCGCCAAAGCAATCATGTGCCCCCATAGTCTTGTCATTACCAATGTAAAATTCCACATGATTTGTTTTCCAAAGGACATAACCTTTCTGTAAATTTGTTTTACTTACTTCTTTATTTGAATAATTGCTATATTCTTTAGTCGTTTTGGGAACGTTGTTTATTCCAAAATGCATATAAACGGATGCAACAAAACTAGAGCAATCTACCCCCTTACTCGTTCCAACTTTACTCATTAAAATTGAATCCAAATCAGAACCCAGATATCGATCACCTATATAACCGTTTGCAGGGCCCTGAGTGTAATGAAGTAAGCCTTCAAATTTCTTGGCATAATTACAAACAGCGCATCTAAAGTCATATTCATCGTTGCAATTATATATATAGGATCTGTCGTATTTTAGATATCCTTTGCTGGTGAAAAACCATAAATTGTTTGAAGCATCCTTCATCCAGCCATTAACGTTTAGAAGATTACCTTGTGAGTATGTAATAGAATTTTTTACAGTACTGGAAGTGCTTGGTGTTGTATAGAATTTACGCGTACCGGAAGTGTTAAAGTATACTTTCTGCTTCTGCGCAATTGGAGAGCCGGATACATATATGTCAGATGGAAGAACAGAGTTACTTGTATTCACTCTGGCAGCCATAATAAACTGGTTAGACTTCTTTGACTGATAGTAAAGACGGCCGTCAGAGTTGTAAAGATAACCATCAATTTTTATTTCGTGTCCTTTAACGACAGCGGTACCTTTGTATGCACTTGTTTCAGATGGAATAAGTGAAAGATTTGTAGCTTCGGTAGTAACTACACTGTATGTTGTACTGAAAGATTTATATCCGGTCATTGCGCCTGTACATTTAGAGGCTAAAATATAACCTTGACTAATCTTATAGAACTTTGTTCCATTGGCATTAGTAACTGTTTTTGATGAAGAAACAATCTCTGATTGTTTAATAGTTGTTCCAGTCTTGTATTTCGCGGTGGCACTTGTTGTTGAATATACTACTGCACCATCTGAATTTTTAACAACATAGATTGTAGCGGCATTTGCTTTTGTGGTATTAGAAAAGAAAATAAATCCTAATAAAACTAAGTTGATAACAAAAAACTTAGCGATATTCTTATAAAAATTTCTTGACAACATTGTAAAAACCTCCTAATGTTTAATTTTCTCGTTTTGAACTTATTAACGAGAATCTAAAGTATTGAAACATGTTTCAGTAAAAAAGTATAGTGAAATAAAATAGTAAAAACAAGGCACTTAATGGAGATAAATAAAAAAGAAAGAGAAAAATTGTCGAAAAAGGAGTGAAATTATCGATATTCTTTACTTTTGCAAAGTTTGTTAAAAATCTATTTCAATAATAAAAGTTTTTGTGCTATAATATAAAACTGTTTAAAGTTTTCAGAGTGTGATAAATAGAAACAATAAAAGTACAGTAATAAAAAAGATAAGGACATGAATGAAATAAAAGGAAAAGGATTTGATAATGAGAAGTATCTGACAATGCAGTCAGAACATATAAAGGAGAGAATTGCCCAGTTTGGCAATAAGTTATATTTGGAGTTTGGAGGAAAGTTATTTGATGACTTTCATGCATCAAGAGTATTGCCGGGATTTGAGCCTGATTCTAAGCTGCAGATGCTATTGCAGTTGAAGGAACAGGCAGAGGTGGTTATTGTAATCAGTGCGGAGGATATTGCGGAAAATAAAGTGCGTGGTGATTATGGAATCACATATGATATGGACGTATTAAGATTGATTGATGAATTTCAGTCCGTAGGTTTGTTTGTGGGAAGTGTGTGTCTTACCAAGTTTGCAGGACAGCCTTCGGCAGCGTTGTTCATAAAGAGGCTTGAGTCTATGGGAATCAAGTCATACAAACATTATAAAATACCGGGATATCCAAGTGATGTAAATTATATTGTCAGTGATGAAGGATATGGAAAAAATGATTATATAGAAACAGAAAGACCGTTGGTTGTGATTACTGCTCCGGGTCCGGGAAGCGGCAAGATGGCAACATGTCTTTCACAATTATATCATGAGCATAAAAGAGGTGTTGATGCAGGATATGCCAAGTATGAGACTTTTCCGATATGGAACATACCGCTGAAACATCCAGTGAATCTTGCTTATGAGGCAGCAACAGCAGATTTAAATGATGTTAATATCATCGACCCGTTTCATCTGGAAGCATATGGTGAGACTGCTGTAAATTATAACAGAGACTGTGAAATATTTCCGGTTGTGAATGCTATGTTTGAACTTATTTCCGGAGAGAGCCCATATAAGTCACCTACCGACATGGGAGTGAATATGGCAGGGAATTGTATTGTTGATGATGCGGTATGTTGTGAAGCCTCAAAACAGGAAATTATCAGAAGATATTATAAGAGCCTGTGCGAAAAAAGACGAAAAGGTATGACCAAGGATGATTTATATAAGTTAGAATTGTTGATGAAGCAGGCAGGAGTAACTGTTGAAGACAGAAAGGTGGCAATCGCAGCTCTGGAAAAAGAAAAAGCTACCGGTGCTAAGCCGGCAGTGGCAATTGAACTGCCGGATGGAAGAATTGTGACAGGACGTACAAGTGAACTTCTTGGAGCAGCTTCTGCAGCACTGTTAAATTCCTTAAAAGTTTTGGGAAATATAGAAGATGAGGTGAAACTCATTGATCCAAAGGCAATTGGCCCGGTACAGGCATTAAAGATTAATTATCTGGGAAGCCACAACCCAAGGCTTCACACAGACGAAGTGCTGACGGCATTATCAGCAACAGCATCTTACAGTGATACTGCCATGCTGGCGATGAAACAGCTTCCATTACTGAAGGGATGTGACGCACACTCAACGGTACTATTATCATCGGTGGATGAGCAGATATTTAAGAAACTTGGTATTCAGCTTACCTGTGAACCGCGATACGAGGAAGATGAAAGAATGTACCATAAGCATTAGACTGACATGATGGAATGGATAGTTTACAAGTCTAAATAAGGTGTGCTGAGGAAAGAGACATTTCGAAAAAAATAGAAATATGAGTTATCCGCAGAGTAGATATAAATTCTATTCTGCGGATTTTTGTCTCTTTGTGTGGGGGTAAAAAGATATCAGGCACAGTTGTGAACCATTGTTCGCAACTGTGTTTTTTATCTTGTGACAAGCAGAATTCTATTTCTAAAATTCTTAAAATTACGGAAAACGTATCCGTTCCTTTTAACCACCTTAAGGATTCTGTCAGCTCACTGGTCTGTGCAGAAATTAATCTTTCAGTTTGCATTGCGTTCTGGAGGGAAGAATATCAAAAACAGTTGAGGCAGTCAACAGTCACAGTGATAACGGCGTTTGCTGTAATGAAGAAAAGTTTTTTTGGAAGTTGAATTAAAAGCAGAAGTATAATAAAAGACATTGTAAAAATGCATAAAAATGTTTTTACAAAATGCGCCGAAAAATAGATAAAAAGGTAAAAATAACCAAAAATAAGGGAATTATGAATAAAAACATTTTTATTTATTGACGAGTGACATTTACAAATGATACGCTTTTGAAGTTGGCAAAACAAACAGGGAGGAAAGAGATGAATAAAAGTATTAAGAAAGCAACAGGTGTAATTTTAGCAGCTGTAATGGGGATATCATTATGCAGTGCTAACATTACCAGAAACACAGAAGTAAAAGCTGAAAATCATACCGTTTTTGCGGAGATTGAAGAGACGAACATTACAAAAGATGAATTAGAAGATATTGCTGAAATTGCTTTAGAAGATGGAGCAAAGGCAGCAGAATTAGTCAATAGCTATGATGAAACTGCAGATTATGATGCAGCGGTGAATTATGCCCTTACATCCTATTATGAAACGGAAAACTTCGATCAGTTAGACCAGTTCGAAGATACTGTGGATGACAGAAGTGAGGATATTGTAGAGGGATATGAGGCGGCAGCAGAGGAAAGATCAAAAGGTGATGCGAACGGTTATGAAGCGGGAACAGTTATAGCAATATTTGATGGAAAAGCGACAGAAGAAGAAATTAATGCTGTTTGCAAGGCAGAGTATGGAGAAGTGAAATCAATATATAAGGATTTCACAGGAGATTATGTTGCAACAATCTCTATATCATTAGGTCAGACAGTAGATATGGCATCGGATGCCTATAGTGAGTATAGCATTACAGATGCGGTTGCCAGTAATGACTATTGTGAAGTAGAAGAGAGCGCATTTGGAGCAACAAATGATCCGGACCTTACCAAGCAGTATTATTTAAATAATATTCATGTGAAAGAAGCATGGGATTATGTTTCAAGTCATACACACGATAAGGTATTGGTGGGCGTAATTGATACGGGTGCTCAGATTAATCATCCGGATCTAAAAAATGTAATTTCACCATATTCAGCAGATGTGACGGGCAGTACACCGGTTTTATTGAAAGACTGCGATGCACCGGCAAAAGATAATCATGGTACGGGGGTAGCAAGCATTATTGCAGCGGAAGCAAATAATAATACACAGATGGCAGGTGTAGCAAGCTGTTACAATAATGATGTTGTGGAAATTCTTGCGGTTCAGACATCTACATACTATGCATCGACCAATGACTATAGGTTTACAATAGAGAATCAAATTAAGGCTATGAATTACTGTGCAGAACAGGGAGTGAAAGTAGTCAATATGAGTCTTGGTGGATATACATATAATAGCGCAAGGGAAGCTGAAATAAATAAAATAACCGACGTGGGTATTATTGTGGTATGTGCAGCGGGAAATGACAGTGTCACAACTTCCCATTATCCTTCGGATTCAGAGAAAGCTATTTCAGTAGCGGCAACAACATCAACGGACAAGCTTGCAGGATTCTCTAATTATGGCAGTCAGAAGGATATATGTGCACCGGGAAGCAGCATATATATGCTGAATAAAAATTCAGGTGCATATTATGGCAGTGGTACTTCCATGGCATCTCCTGTAGTAGCTGCCGTGGCAGCTATGATGTGCTCTGTTAACAGCAATTTAAATTATTTTGATGTTAAGAGAATTATGGCAAATACAGCCACAGAATTAGCGGATGAAGCATCAAGAAATAAGGTTCCATTTGGAGTGGTAAATGCTGAAAAATGTATCGAATATGCAGTTAATTATACCCCGGATACAATGTTTAAGCATGAGACCGAAACCTATCAGAATCTGGCATATAAGAAAGATGCGGCAATATCAGACATATATAGTCCGGAATCTTTTCCTCTTGAAAATCTGGTAGATGGTGACACCAACTCAAAGGTTATTACAGAGAGCAGCAGTGGACAATGGGTAGAGGTAGATCTGGGACAATCTTATGAGATTGATAAAATAAATCTTTATTATGAAAGAAATAATACCACCGGATATAGCATAAAAATTTCAGAGGATCATGAAAACTGGACCGAAGTCGCCAGTGGAGAGAAAGGTGTACAATATAGCAATAGCTTTGAATTTACAAAACAAACAGCCAGATATGTAAAGGCAGAGTTCATAGATAATGCAACATATGTACTTTTAACGGAACTGGAAGTTTACGGATATGTGGAACCTAAAACAGAATATATCGATATTCTTGAAGAAAAAGAGAAACCTTCAGAAGTACTTAACATGACGGCAAATTGGATCTTTCCAAATGCAGTACGTGTAGCCTGGAAAGAAGATGCCAATAGAGTCTCAAAGGATTATACATACAACATATATGTGGACGGCAAAGTTCAAAGTTCAGGTCTGACAGAAACAGATAAAATTATAACAGGTTTATTAACGGGAACTCATACGTTTAAAGTTACTGCCTGTCTTAATGGGCATGAATCAGCAGGAACTACTGTTAGTACATATGTTAGTGATACAGTGCCCACAACTGCACCAGTACCTACTACTACAGAAGAGCCAACAACTACAGTAGCAGGTCAGGAACCATTAGAAGTAATTGGTATGATGGCATCGTGTCCTTCAGACAATACAATCGAAGTTGTGTGGGGACAGGATGAGGACAGAATTAACAGTGGATGTAAATATAATGTATATGTTAATGATGTAAAAGTATTAAATGAGGTTATTTGTAATCGTTATACCATTAGCGATGTGGAAGCAGGAACTGTTCAGGTTAAGGTAACAGCCACTCTGAACGGAATAGAAACTGTAGGTGTAACAGAGACTGTAAATGTAACAGAAGCAACAGAAGGACCTACCGCAACAGAAGAGCCAACAACTGCAGCAGTAGGTCAGGAACCGTTGGAAGTAATCGGTCTGATTGCAACATGTGAAAAGGACAATACAATTGAAGTTGTATGGGGACAGGATGAGGACAGAATTAACAGTGGATGTAAATATAATGTATATATTAATGGTGAAAAGATATTAAGTGAAGTAATATGTGCACATTACACCGTTGAAAATGTCAGTGCAGGAACAGTTAATGTTAGAGTAACTGCAGTATTAAATGGAATTGAGTCACCGGGCGTATCTCAGGACATAGATATTTCAGGAGTGAAATAATCAATTAGACAAAAATTCCCTATCATCTGGTTTTCGAAAAGGATCAAGGAACTTTTTGAAAACTGATAAAAGAGGAAACGCGACCATAACCGGTCGCGTTTCTTTATAAAACAATTTGAAAGTTCTTACAAAATATCAGGTTTAATCATCAAATTCATACGAAAATTTCATGTCCAGATAATCTTCTACTACTTCTAAGTAATCTTCTGCCTGATCTACTTTTGATTCTATGGATTTATATTTAGAGTAGCTGATTTTTCCACTTTCATATTTTCTTTCCCAGTTGTTATCCAGTCTGTCTAATTTGTTTTCGATGTTTTTAATTTTCTTTACAAATTGATAATACTGTTTTTTTCTACTTGTATATGTACTTGCAAGTTTCAGCTTCTTAATGTTCTTTTTGATTTTTTTTGCGTTTTTCTTGTATTTTTTAATCTTTGCTTTTGCAGTTGATGTGGAAACAGATTTTTTTGCTTTTTTAACTGTAATTTTATATGATGCTTTTACATTTGTACCATTAATTTTTACAGTAATAGTTGCTGTTCCGGCTTTAACACCTTTAATCTTAGTGTCATCATCATTTTTGATTAATACTTTTGCTATTGATGAATTGCTGCTGCTCCAAGTATACTCACTGTCCCTAAGGTCCAGATCGCCAGGGGAAATGTGTGAGTCAAGTTCAATTGTATTCCCCACATAAACGGTTTTGTTTCCTGTAATTGTAACACTTTGTACATCTGTAGCTGCCAGGGCGGGTACAGCCATAACCAATGTTAAAACAATAGTTAATAAAACTGATAAAAAATTCTTTTTTGTCATTTTTAATACCTCACTTTCTATCTTATTTCTTCGCTCCATTCAAGAAATGTTCCTGTCTCAGCATCAATTTCAAATTCATATTCCTTCTGTCCGTAAAGAATCTCTCCCTCATATATGTAATGTCCGTCATCGTAATCCAACTTAATATGAAGATCATTTTCTGTTGCACCGGAAACTCTGTCAAGTGCCAGCTTTTTTGCTTTTTCCAGACTGATTGACACTTGCGGCTGTGAATCGTTCTGTCCCCTGTCCTGATTTGGGGATTCGGATTGTACGCTGTTTTGATTGTTTGAATGGGTCTGTTCGCTATCCTGACTTTGTGATTCATTTTGCACCTTACTCTGATTCTGTTGCGTACCTGATGTGACAGGAATTCCATTTTCCTTATCCACTTTCTGAATTGTTCCGTCAGAAGCAAGGATTTCGTAGTCATATGCCGTCCCGGATATAGTATCCATAAATTTGACCTCATAAACTGTTTTTCCGTTTTCATTTTCTCTGGAGATATGAAGTTCGGACAGATCAGATTCTGAGACATTAGCGTCTTCAAAAGCAATTTCCTGAGCTTTGTTTTTCCCGATATCTTTGTCTTCAGTGGCTCCACATCCACCCAGCAATCCTATGGCTGATAGGAAAAGAACCATTGTAATATATTTTTTTATCATAGGTCTTTCTCCTTTCGATTTCTATATATTTGTTTTGTTATATATAGTATGATTGAAAAAGATTAAAGAAAGATTAAAAGATTATATTTTTTCAAATATTTTTCGTTAATTTTTTACTTTCATATTCTAATGGAAGACCGAAAGTGAATTTGCTGCCTTCTCCCGGAGTGCTTTCTGCCTTAATCCATCCGCCGTGGGCGTTCACGATCCATTGCACCATGGAAAGCCCAAGTCCCGAATGATTTCCGTTTCTGGATTGAGATATCTGATAAAATCTTTCCCATATATGTGGAAGATCTTCTGCGGGAATACCGATTCCATTATCCTGGATAATACCAGTAACCTCCTGTTCTGTTTTTGACAGATAAATTTTTATGATTCCATTTTCTTTGCTGTATGTGACAGCGTTTGATATAAGATTAACAATCATGCGAATATAAAATGTTTCATCAACTGGTGCAAAAATGTCCGGGTCAATATTTTGTATGATCTGTATATGTTTTCCTGATGAATTTGCCAATAGCTGCTGGTCTTCCGCAACAATCTCTGTCAATTCGCTGACATTCAATTGTTCCCGGTGTAAAGGCTGTCTGCCCTGATCAGCACGGGACAGCAGAAGTAATTGAGAAATCATCTCTGCCATTTTTTTTGTTTTTTTATAAATTAGTGTAATTTGTTCACGTTGTTTTTCCGACAGACTTTTATCTGCCAGACATGCATCACATTGAGCCATAATTACACTGACAGGAGTCCTTAATTCATGGGAAACATCGGATGTAAATTGTTTTTCTCTCTGAAAAACTTTTTCCAATTGTTCAAGCATTTCATCAAATGTTTCTGCCAGATCATAGATTTCATCCCGGTTTTGCTTATGCAGCTTTTCCGGATTGTTTGTATTTGTTTCGCCCTGCAGATTGATTCTCCGGGACATATCTGCATCTGCCTGTATTTTTCGAACAGTATCTGTTATCTGGCGGACAGGAAGCAGAGTTCTCCTTGTAAAACGATATCCGAGAAATGCTGTTATAACAACCATAAGAGGGAGAAGTATTACTGCAAAATGCAGAGTGATTCGAAAATTTTCTTCCGCATCTGTCACAGAAGTAATCCCTCTGATATATAGGTCCTCTGTTGGAACGGACAAATCAAATACATACCAATCTTTATATTGTTCCCGGACTTTTCTTAGCTCACCATCCGAGAATTCTGGCTGTTCATCAAAACCGTATGGTACTTTTCCGTATAGAAAATAGCCTTTTGTATTATAGATGGATAGATACACATTATCCTCCACAGAGTAAAAATCAGAATCAATTTCTAATTTACCATCTTCCTCTTCGATATCGTCCAGGCTGTTTTCCACATGATCTCTCAATTTTGCCTGAGTAGAACTGAGTACTTCCCTGTTGCTGAGGGAAAATAAAATTGCAAGTGCCATACATGTTACAAGAATCATAAAAAATGTATAAATAATGGTCAGTTTCATTTTTAATGTAAGTTGTTTCATTCTTTTACCTTCATTACATATCCAGTGCCACGCACTGTATGAATTAATTTTTGTTCAAAGCCGTCATCAATTTTTTTTCGCAAATAGCGAATATAAACATCAATAACGTTTGAGCCTCCTGTGTAATCATAATTCCATAAATGCTGCTCCAGCCGTTCTCTGGATAATACAATTCCCTCATTTTGTACCATATACCTGAGCAGGGAAAATTCCTTTCCGGATAATTGAATTTCCTTTCCGGCACGCAGTACCTGATAGGTGTCCAGATGAACCTCCAGATTGCCGATTGTGTAGCAGCTTTTCGGGGTTTCTGACGGTTTTCTCAGAAGCACCCGGATTCTGGCTAACAGTTCTTCAAATGCAAATGGTTTCACCAGATAATCATTTGCGCCTGCATCCAAACCGGTTACCCGGTCATTTATGCTGTCTTTCGCTGTGAGCAGGAGTACCGGAACGTTTTGCTTTCGGTTTCGTATGGTTTTAAGTACAGTTAGTCCGTCCACCTTGGGCATCATAATATCCAGAATAATAGCGTCATATTCTGCACCGCTGATATAATCAAGAGCTTCTTGACCGTCAAAGCAGGAATCCACACTGTAATGCCTTTCCTTTAATCTGTCAGATAATATTCTGTTCAGATCCTTTTCATCTTCTGCAATTAAAATACGCATATTAACCTCCTTTTCTACAAATCTCTTTTACTATAATTATAATAGGATTTCAAAAATTTGCATATTAAACTTTTGGCAGTTATAAAAGTAGATACACAGTATTTTTATATAACAGTAAAAAAAGAGAGTATTCTAAAATATAAACACCGATTTAATGAGTGAAATATGATAAAATAAAAATATTGTGTATTAGTATTTTCACTGATATGCTGTCCGCAGTGAAATGATTTTACGTTTAATTTTAAAACAGACAGAAAATTAAGGAGGATAATTATGAAACGCACAAAAAAAATTTTAGCTTTTGTACTGGCGTTTGTTCTGACGATAACGCTGCTTCCAATGTGTCAGACCAGTGCGGCTAAAAAGACAAAATTGAACAAAACAAAAGCAACAGTTTATGTTGGAAAAACTTTGAAACTTAAAGTTAAAAATAAGCACATCAACAAAAAAGTGAAATGGAAATCAACAAACAAAAAAGTAGCCACAGTTAGTAAAAAAGGAAAGGTTAAAGGAAAGAGACCGGGTAAGGCTACAATTATTGCAAAGGTTGGTAAGAAAAAATATAAATGCAAAATAACAGTTAAGAAGAAACAGACAAATAATAATCAGGGGCAGGTGGAAAAGCCGGCAGGTACAACATCCAATGTTGTGCCAAATGTATCACCTGAAACAAAACCGTCTCAGGAGCAGCAGTCGACAAAGAAGTCTGAGCAGGAACAAACACAACCGGCACCACAGCAGACAACACCGAAGCCAACAGAAAAAACAACTCAGAAACAAGAAGAAACAACAACTTATATGTCATTTACAACAGATGTATCTATTGATCAGCCATTTGGCCTGGTAGTAAGTTCTCCGGAAGAGGGAATGGTAAATGTGGTGTGGGGCGCAGGAAAAATTAATTGTTATAATTTATACATTGACGGAGAGCGCAGAAGAACCGGTGTAAAAGCTGCAAGTTACACTCTCCCGGTATATTCAGAGGGAACACATACTATTGCAGTTACTACAGTGGTTGGAAATAGAGAATCAGTAAAGATAGAGATGACAATTGCTGTCATAGGCGTGGGAGAGCGAGAAACGGAACCGGAAACTTGTCCGGAAGAATTGAAACCACAGCTTAGAAATGACATTCCTTTAAAGGAAGATAGAATATTGCTGCAGCTTAATAATAAGACAGATGGTCAGTATGATGATAATCAGATTTATTGGTGCATTGTGGGATATAATACCAGTCATCAGCTTTGTTATTTAGATGCAAACGGAAATCTTATTCCTGCAAATACAAATTTGAACAATATTAAAATTAATAACAGAGATGTGGCAAATGTCTGTCACAATCTGACAGAGGCAAGTTATGTGTATGCTCCGTCAATTGAATCCGGCAGAATGTATGTAAGTTATGGGAAACCTATTTATCTCACGTTTATTCAGGCAGCGGACGGTAACATGGGCTATGCGGGACCTGACCTTAATAATGCATCAGATCCCAATATAGATACCTTATTTGAGTTTGCAGAGTTTACCATTGACGGAAAATTTTATTGGGGAAATACTACCCGTGTAGACTTTTTCAGTTTCCCAATGATTACAAGACTTGTAGGTCATACCCAGTATGAAACTTATGATAAGACGGTAGGAGATATTGGCACAAGAGATGAAATATTTGCAGCTTTTAAAAATAATGCTCCGGATCCATTTAAGACACTTGTAGATAACAAGAGGATTATGGCGCCTTGCAAAACGACTTTCAATGAAGGTCAGCAATATGGCAATTATTTTGACAGCTATATCAATGAGTTCTGGAATAAATATTCTAATGAAGATCTAGTATTCCAATGTGAAGGAGGAACCTTTACGGGACATGTGGAAGGAAACCGTATGAAGTTTACCAGATCCGGAGACAGTACAGCATATTATGTTAATAAGCCTACAACTCAGGATGTATTGGAAGGAAAAGGTGCATTCAATAACGGTAATGCAACTGAGAAAGTAATTGAAGCCCAGCTCTGCGCGGCATTTAACAGAGGGGTTGCAACAGAACCTTCCAAATGGACAAAACCGACAGAATATTATAAGAATTCCATCAACAATTATTATGCCGGATTTTTCCACCAACATTCAGTGGTAGGGTTGGCATATGGATTCTGTTACGATGATGTAAATGATCAGAGTACATTGCTTCAGTATGATAATGCAGATGCATTGGTAATTGATCTGAGATGGTAATGATAATAAAAAAATAATAGATGAATAACAAGAGCGGTCAAAAAACCATTTTGGTGATTTGACCGTTTTTTGATTCTAGGATTGAATTATTAGTTTTGTTTGTTTTTAGGTTTAAATAAAGATTTTATATTTCGTTTCACCACATCAAAAAAAGTTAAAGACCGAACCATATGATCTGAGGCGATATATTTGTTGACAGCGCGAAGAACCTTCTTAGGATTTTTGGATGAAAAAGTATATGTTCCGTTATTCTTGGTTCTTATAGCATATCGGGGAATATATTTTCCCTTAAACATAACGGATGCTATAACATAATCAACTTCTTCCCATGGAATTTGAATGAATTTATTAACATCCCGCTTGTTATAGAATTCAAACGCTTTATCTCCAACCATGATAGTTCCATATTCATTTAAACCTTGAAATGAAGTTGCCTGAATTGTCAAATCTACTGTTGTGTTCAATGATTGAGCCATGTTATATAATGTCCTTTCTTTTCAGCATTTTATTATAGGTTGTTTTTTTAACAGTAAGAGGACCAGGAGGTACACTCCC
>JAUUNJ010000460.1 GCA_030844625.1 Roseburia sp.
GTAAATGCCTTTGGCTTCATTAGCTTATCTATTTTTTTTTGCGTTTCACATCTATCCGTAATCTGAGTCATCGATTTAACAGCTTTTTTCTTTTCACTGTCATTGACCGCCTCATTATTAATGACTTCCATTAATGTTTCTTTATTTTTAGAACGGGTCTGCTCTCTGTCAAGGCGTGCCTGCACCATAAACGAACTTAAGGAAGTCCCATTCGTAAGCACCGCAACACCAGGTTCTTCTGTCGTATCCTGAACCGTCTCTTTTTCTTCTCCGTCAAGACTTTCAATATCCCCGGTTCCCGACACCAGGTCATCATTGGAATAGACTGCGTCATATGTATCATTATTTACTTCTTTTGCCTTTTCATTTTTGTCTGCATAATTCAAATATCCTGCCACTGCAATTAATACCGCCAGCAACGTGACAATCACCTGATTCTTCTTAAATATTTTTCTCATATTCCCTCCGTTTAATTAATCTCTAATACTGATATTTTATGCACCGGAACATTAAACAATGCCGCAAGTGTGTCAATTATTTCTTCTTTATTTTTATTATTTCCCACTCCCTTTGCTGCGACAGCAATCCCTTCTATTTCCGGATATTTTTCTTTTATTACATAAGGTTCTTCATCTCCATTTTGATTAAATATGACTGTCGTCTTTTTTACGGTATTGCTGCTTTCGGTATCACTACCGCTTTTTTTATCCGATGCGGAATTTTCACTGTCTTCCTGTACAACCTTTTCACTTCCCGTCTTTAGCGTAATAATTACAGTGACATCTGATATTCCCCTGACACTTTCTACCAGCCGCTTTACCTTTCTCTCCATTTGCGACTGATAAGACTCTTCATTACTTACGGTCCTGGTCGTAACTTCTTCCTTGTCCTCACTGTCACCTACACTTTCAAAATATGAGGCTCCAATTAACAATATTCCCGCCAATGCCAAAAGCAGGATTTTTTCTTTTCCAATATTTTTATTCTTCATTGTGTCCAGTAGTTTCTTTATATCCATCGCTGATCCTTTCATACATTTTTGTCTCCAGATCCATCATATTATTCTCCAGATCAATTTCATAAGAGCCGTGAGCGTATCCGGAAATTATTTTATTTATATTTACTTTTATTTTTTTCAATTTAACTATAGGATTAAAAATCAATGCCATAAGTAATAATCCCACAAACAATTTTATATACTTTTTATACTGCCTGTCCGGAAAAATATTGAGTATCAAAGTGGTCACTAACATAAAAACACATATATTTTTAATATAATTATATATAAATTCCATATATTCTCTCCATTATTTTATATTGGTAGCTATACACATAATTGCAATGCTTAATATAAAAAGGATACCATTGCTTATAATTACTCTTGTCAAAAGCTTTGTTCCATTACAGAGACATCCAAGGCTGTTAATCATTCTTTTATCCGCAACCGGCTGAATAACTGCCGTTATTATTTGAAGGGATATGGAATAAAGCTGAATTTTAAAAAAGGGGACGAGACAAATCAATATGATAATTATAATTCCAAAAGTTCCTATTGTGTTCTTAATAAGATTGACGGAACCCAGTACAATTCCGGTCATTGCGTCCGTGCCATCCCCTATTACCGGTAAAGTTCCAATCATTTTTCTTATTGTTGTATTTTTCGCTCCATCCACAGCCGGCAAAACCAGCCCCTGAATAATATTCAGCCCGGTTACAATTCCAATTAATGATCTGTTTATAAATTTAATTAAGTTACAGATCACCTGTGCTGTTTTCGATAAAAAGTCTTCCTGAGACACATTATTCACCAGACTAATTGCCATGTATACTTTTATTAAAGGAATAATGACTTTTAAAAACACAAATTCTGATACACCAATGATAACTAATGTTAACTGATAAAAACCTGCCGCCGATACCTGTCCCATAATTGCCACCGACAAAAAATATGAAGGTATAATCCCTCCTATAAATTCCAGCAAAAGCTTCACAAAATCAGAAGTTAAAATGCAAAAGGACTCAAACAGAGTTACCATTATGGTTATTGCGACCAGATAACATATATAAAATCCGGTATCGGATATGTTATCTTTGGAAAATACGTTGGCAAAATTTGTAAAAAACGCCGACAAAATAATTATTAACAACAGATTTCCAATTGTTTTTTCCACAAGAGAAATATTTCCAAATGTTTTACTGTACCAGACTTTTGCCGTTTCTTTTACAACCTCAGTTATCTTTCCCTCCATAATTTTTTTGATCATCTCATTAAAATTTATGTCATCATATCCGCCATTTCTCAAAACTTCACCACTGTCTGACAAATCAAAGTCATCCATGGTAAGCACATCCTCTGCCATAACTGTACCCGGCAGCAAAAATATCAATAAGATTGTAAAAAGACATATTTTTTTTATCATGACAACAAACTTCCTACTGACGAAATCAATTCAACAAACACAGGCAGACTGATTACCAGAACTGTTAATTTTCCAAAAATCTGTACCTGGTTTGCCACTGCCGTATATCCACAATCCTTGGCAATATCCGAAGAAATTTCAGATATAAAAGTTATCCCGGTAATTTTCAACAGTATTTTTATGTATTCCCTGCTAATTGACGTCAATGTCGCCAGCCTGTCCACAATATCCACTATGTCTCCAATTCTTGATAAGGAATAAACA
>JAUUNJ010000461.1 GCA_030844625.1 Roseburia sp.
CTTTCCATCTATCAAATAGCCAGTTCGAAAATCACTGATTTTCGAACTGTGGCGCAAGCGCCACATGTATTTTCACAGAAAGGTGCTTCTGAATGCAAGCATTCATCGCACTTTTCTATGAAAATCCGCCTGGCTATTTGTAATAATCAAATTGGTGACCGTATATTTTTACTGTATCACCATCTTCGATTCCCAGTTCTTCCAATTCTTTTAGAATTCCATTGTCCTTCATAAAATTCTGAAAGAACATAAAACCTTTTTCCGAATCAAAATTGGTATATCCCAGCATTCGCTCAATTCTAGGCCCTTCAACCGAATAAAGACCATCCTCAATTTTTTCCACATAATAAGGCAATGTAACATTATCCACATAATCATTCGGATCATATTCCTGTTCATACACAACGGGGGCATCATCAAACTGGTCAAGAAGTTCACGTACATAAAAAAGCAATTCCTTTAATCCCTTACCGCTTACCGCTGAAATTGGATAGACTTTAATATCCGGTTCAAATTCTTTCTTAATCTCTTCGATTATTTCGTTGGTATCACCATAGATCGCATCAATTTTATTGGCTGCAATCACCTGAGGTCTCTTCAGAAGATCCGGATTATAAGCTTCCAATTCTTTATTAATGGCTTTAATGTCTTCAATTGGGTTTCTGCCCTCTACGGAGGCTGCATCAATCATATGGATAATTACCTTTGTTCTCTCGATATGCTTTAAAAACTTATGCCCCAGTCCCACACCTTCGGAAGCTCCTTCAATAAGCCCCGGGATATCTGCAATAACAAACCCTTTTCCACCATCTAAATCCACAACTCCAAGATTAGGATTCAGTGTTGTAAAATGATAATTAGCTATTTTAGGATCTGCATTCGTCACTCTGGAGAGCAGTGTAGACTTACCTACATTTGGAAACCCTACCAGCCCTACATCCGCAATGCTTTTCAGTTCCAGTGTAACATTTAATTCCATTGCTTTCTGACCTGGCTGGGCATACTTTGGCACCTGCATTGTGGCTGTGGCATAATGCTGATTTCCTTTTCCGCCTCGTCCACCTTTTAAGACAACCATTCTCTGATTGTCACCACTCATATCTGCAACAATCTTTCCTGTTTCTGCTTCCCTTATAATTGTTCCCTCCGGAACTCTTATTACCAGATCAGCACCGTTTTTTCCGGTTTTGTTCTGCTTGCCGCCCTCTTCACCCGGTTCAGCTTTATAGTTATGGTTATGCCGGAATTCATAAAGAGTATTTAACCCCTTGTCCACTTCAAAGATAATATCTCCGCCTTTTCCACCATCTCCACCGTTAGGACCTCCGTTGGCAACATATAACTCACGGCGGAATGAAACATGTCCATCACCGCCTTTTCCTGATTTTATAAAGATTTTTGCAAAATCCGCAAACATAAAACACCTCCTGCTGGGGTTTATATAAAATTAGGCTTCAAATCAATACATAAATTGACTTGAAGCCTGCTGTTTCTAACAGATGCAAATAAGAGTGCACGTGGCACGCTTTTTGCTTATTGTTTCACTTATTCAGCTACAGGATAAACAGAAACCTGCTTTTTGTCTCTGCCTTTTCTTTCAAATCTTACGATTCCGTCTGATGTAGCAAATAATGTATCATCTCCGCCTCGGCCTACGTTAACGCCTGGGTGAATCTTTGTACCACGCTGTCTATAAAGAATATTTCCAGCTTTTACAAACTGTCCGTCTGCTCTCTTGGCACCAAGTCTCTTTGATTCTGAATCTCTACCGTTCTTAGTAGAACCCATACCTTTTTTATGAGCGAAGAACTGAAGGTTCATTTTCATCATAGCTATACCTCCTTATAATCTAATGAAATAAAGTCTTTGTTTTCTTTTTGCAAATCACTAAGTCCTAAAACAAGTGATTTCATTAATAATTGGGATTTTTCTGAAAAAATGCTGGTAAATCTGAAATCGATCACGCCGTCATTCTCATCTGCATGAACCACAAATTTATCATCTGTAAAAGTTTCTACAGAATTAATAAAATTAATTGCCAGTACAGAAATCCCTGCACAAACAATATCTTCACCGGCATCAGCATATCCGGCATGTCCTTCAATGCGAATACCTGTGTATGTATCACCTGTGCCATAAACTGTAATGTTAGTCATAATAAACACCTGCAAAATTAAGCGTTAATCTTGTCAATCTTAACTTCAGTATACTGCTGTCTATGACCATTCTTTTTATGATATCCAGTTTTTCTCTTATACTTGTAAACGATAACTTTATTAGACTTGCCATCGCCAACAACTGTAGATACAACTGTAGCTCCGTCAACAGTTGGGTTACCAACCTTAACGTCATCTCCGCCAACTAAAAGAACCTGGTCAAAAGTAAACTTGCTTCCGGCTTCAGCACCAAGTTTTTCAACTCTGATTGTTTCGCCTTCTGAAACCTTGTACTGTTTACCACCTGTTGCTATAATTGCGTACATTATGGGCACCTCCTATTACTCATTACTCGCCAGTTTCGGTGATTGTTCAAACAATACTTATAACCACACTGAGCGGCATACCATAGTATAATAGCATAAGGAAAAAGTTCTGTCAAACAATTCTTTTATAAATATTCGAAAAGTTAATGGTATTTCACTAATATGCGGAAACATATATTTTACTGTTCCTTAATTTTCCCC
>JAUUNJ010000462.1 GCA_030844625.1 Roseburia sp.
ATTCATTTTTGTAAAGTACTATATTATTTCTCAAGCGTTGGGCAAATCGTTTTTCGCTTTCGCCTATAGCTGTAATAATTGAATTTTTATACTCCGGATTGTCCGTTTCTATTGCAATCCTTAGTACAAGATTAACATACTTCTCATCCTCAACAATTCTTTTACAAACTAATGCGGTATGCTCTCTTTTCTCTCTAAAAATATAATCAGGAGTTCGAAGAATTTCATCAAACAGACTGCTATATCTAGCATAAAACTCATCTCCACGACGTTCACGAATGTGTTCTATTCTTTCGTCGGTTATTATGACTTCATCCGTTCTAATATCCTCAGTTATACACTTATATATTTCTCTATCGATTTTGCCTATTTTGTACACTTCAATATTCCTTTTATCCTTTGATATATCCATTACAGCAGAATGGGTTACTTTTATAATCTTTTTTCTTTGCAGGCACACCCAATACAGTCCGCCTCTTTCCGGTAATCCTGCCCCTCTTTGGTGTAATAAACCGTTTCCTGATCGGTTAACTCGTTACCCTTAGTATCAAATACATGTGTCTTGGCAGTATATTGTATATAACTCGTTCTCATCCAAAGCAAACAGTACAAGCGTAGTCAAAAAATATACAGAGGAAGTATGGATGATATTCAGAAAAAATTACGGAAATGACGAATTCTCATTTCGTGGAAATCAATAAAAGTTAACACGAAAGTTGACATGAAATAGAAAAACCCTGGTAAATACCCGTCTTTAGGATTTAGCACTATATTTTTTTGAGAGTTTAATCTATATAGAGTTATTGCCAGTCAGCATATTTGCTGGCTTTTTTGTTGTTTGAAAAAATTTGACAAATTTTATTTTTTACTCTTGCATATATAGTGCCATAGTGTTATACTATAAGAGGGTGCATTTTATGGCTTATTTCTTAAAAAAATCAAACTACAAAAAAGGTACATATCTTCAAATTTACGAGAGTTTTTATGACCCGGAAAGGAAAGGCGGGGCTCACCGCTCTTTTAAAGCTTTAGGTTATGTTCATGAGCTTCAGGCAAAGGGCATTGACGATCCTATCTCCTTCTACAAAGAAGAAGTTATCAGACTGAACCAGGAAGCAAATGCTGCAAAAGCCGCAAAAAAAGCGAAGCAGATTTCAGATGATTCTCCGGAAAAACTCATTGGCTATTTTCCGATGAAAAACATCAACGACAAGCTGTCTGTTAAAAAATATATGGATCTTATGCAGACTGCTACTGACTTCCGCTTTAATGTTTTTGACATGATCTCTGCCCTTGTTTACGCAAGGCTTGTCCAGCCATGTTCAAAATCAAAGACTTATGACGAAGTGATTCCAAAGCTTTTTGAATCTTACGATTTTTCTTTAAACCAGCTCTATGACGGGCTGGAGTATATCGGCTGCGAATACGAAAAGATCATCGAAATCTACAATTATCAGATCCAGCAGATGTATCCGTTTGATACCTCTCATACTTACTTTGACTGCACTAACTTTTACTTTGAGATCGACAGGGAAGATGATTTCCGGAAAAAAGGACCTTCCAAGGAAAACAGAAAAGAACCGATTGTTGGTCTGGGACTCCTGCTTGATGCAAATCAGATCCCCATCGGCATGAAGCTGTTTCCCGGAAACCAGAGTGAAAAGCCAGTCCTGCGTAAGGTCATTGATGATTTAAAGAAAAGAAACGCCGTATCCGGCAGAACCATCCAGATTGCTGATAAAGGGCTGAATTGTGCTGAAAATATTTTCCATGCGCTGAAAAATGGCGATGGATATATCTTCTCAAAATCGGTAAAACAGCTTCCAGAAACTGAAAAAGTATGGGTTCTGCTTCCTAACGATTACAAAGATGTAAAAGATGCCGAAGGAAATACTTTATATTGTATAAAGGAGTGCGTTGATGAATTTGAATACAAATTTACCGATTCTGAAACCGGTTCTCTGAAGAAATACAAAATCACAGAGAAAAGAATTGTAACCTTTAATCCGAAACTTGCAAAAAAACAGATTTATGAAATCAACAAAGAAGTAGAAAAAGCAAGGCTTTTAAAAGCATCGCAGGCAAAGAAATCTGAGTATGGTGATTCTGCAAAATATGTTATATTTACGCCTGTTGACAAAAAAGGAAATGATACAGATGGCAGAGTCAAAGTTACCATGAATGAAGAACTGATTAAAAAATCTCTGGAACTTGCCGGATACAACATGTTAGTTACATCCGAAATATCTATGGGTGCCAGGGAGGTCTATACTGCTTATCATAATCTTTGGAGAATAGAAGAATCCTTCCGGATTATGAAATCACAGCTTGATGCAAGACCGGTATATCTGCAAAAAGAGAATACCATTGTCGGGCACTTTCTGATTTGTTATCTTGCGGTCTTACTCACGAGGTTATTACAGTTTAAGATACTAAAAAACAACTATTGCTCAGAAGATTTATTCGAATTCATTCGTGATTTCAGAGTCGCAAAAATATCTGACCGAAAATACATAAATCTATCACGAGGAACTGAGTTTATAAAAGATTTTTCTACCCTTTGCAACCTGCCCTTGACATCCTATTTTCTTAGCGATGGAGAAATTAAAAAAATGCTAAGCCACAGGTTTTAACCCTTGGCTTAGCACTATATTTTAAATTCAACTCTGAAAGTCAGGT
>JAUUNJ010000463.1 GCA_030844625.1 Roseburia sp.
ACATTTTAGTTTCTTGCCCTTAACTTTTGCTGTAATAGTACATTTTCCGGCTTTTTTTCCTGTAACCTTTCCTTTTTTATTTACTTTAGCAATCTTTTTATTGGAACTTTTCCATTTTACTTTCTTAGACGTTCCTTTGACCTTTAATTTCATGCTGCTGCCTGCGTTTAACGTAATCCATGAATAATTCAAATACGCATTTGTTTTGCCTTTTATCTCTGCCGTTCCACTAAAATCGGGCAAAACAAATGTCATTGCAAGTACTGCCATAAAACAAATGGCGACTCTTTTTAATCCGCTCATAATAATACCTCCTTTTTAACCCAATAAACTTTTATATGTTTATTGGGAACATTAAAATAACCTACAAGGTGTTATCCTTATAGGTTAATTTTAACATATTTGTATCATAAAGTAAATTTATTTACCCGGAACCTGATAGCTTTCTTTTATGTTTGAATTATCATATACATAGTTCTGTGCCTTATCTAAAAGCACTGCTTCTTTCATTTCATCCTCAGTATAGTTTTCTTTCATTTCGTCTACTGTTTCGTATCCGACTTCTTCGTATAGCTCTTCATATTTTGATTCGATTTCTTCATCTGTAACCTGGAATTTCTGGTCTCTTACAATATACCACATAACCAGTTGGGATTTTACTTCATTCAGATACTCTTCTTCTAATGTTTCATCAGTGTAACCACAAAAATCCTGTAAATATGATTCTGTAGACATACCAAACTGGTCTGCATAATAATTGGCATCTGCCTGAAACTCATCAACTATATCATCATAGACCTCTGATGGATAACCTGACATATTTGCACTGTCTACTGCCATCTGCCATACTTCAAGCTTTGCATTACTGCGAATATATTCTTCACACCACTCATAAAAATCTGATGTGGTTTCCAATCCGTTATCCTCTAAGTAATTTTCTTTTACCCATTTGTCATTCACTTCATCAACAACCAATTTACTTACACTGTTAATTTTCAATTTGAAAGTAACTTCTTTATCTGTATAATCCGTTTCATCCGCTGATATTTTTGTCACATCTGCTCCGTTTACTTTAACTTCTAGTTTTTCACCTGATTTATGTCCGGTAATTACCTTTGCAAATTCCTGAAAAACAGCCAGTTCTTCCTGACCGATCACGATTTCCGCTTCTTCCTGACTGATATTTTTATCTTTCTTGCCATCCACATATGCTGTGTAATCAAAATCTATCTGATCCGTCTCCTTGGCTGCTCTTTTTACCTCTTCATAATAATTTGTCTCATCTTTAACGCATTCATCAAAAACATCCTGTGTTATTTCATAATCAAATCCCGTATACTTATCAAGTTGAATATAGTCCTCAACGTTAAATCCCACTTCCTTATCTATGTCATTTCTTGGCTTAACAACCTTTCCATAATAAACAACCCCTGCAAACGCAATCAGTATAATTGCAATAATTACAGGTACAATTATTGTCTGTATGGATATTTTCTTTTTTCCTGTTTCTTCTTGTAATGTGTCCTGATTCATGTTCTGATTTGTCTTTTCCACTGTTAATCTCCTTATAAGTTAATAAAAAGGACCTTTATCTACTGTAAAGATCCTTTTTATTTTAACATAATTTTTTTATTTTATATATGGTTTTTTGTAAAATTCACATATTTTTTAAATTTTTAATTTTCTGTCATGTAATTTGGAGCTTCTTTTGTAATATGAATGTCATGTGGATGACTTTCCTTTAATGAAGCGGATGAAATTTTAACAAATTTTCCTGTCTCTTTCAGTGTCTCAATATCTTTTGCTCCACAATATCCCATACCGGATCTGAGACCGCCCATAAGCTGGAATACAGTATCTTCAAGAGTTCCCTTGTAAGCTACACGTCCTTCAACACCTTCCGGAACAAGTTTTTTTGCATCGCTCTGGAAATATCTGTCCTTGCTTCCATTCTCCATTGCTGCAATAGAACCCATACCACGATATACTTTATATTTACGTCCCTGGAATAACTCAAAATCTCCAGGTGCTTCATCACATCCGGCAAAAATAGAGCCCATCATACAAACATTGCCGCCGGCAGCTATTGCCTTAACAATGTCTCCTGAAAATTTAATTCCACCATCTGCAATAATCGGAACACCGTATTCTTTTGCCACTGCATAACAGTCCATAATTGCACTTACCTGCGGCACACCAATACCTGCAACAACTCGTGTAGTACAGATAGAACCTGGTCCAATACCTACTTTTACAGCATCTGCTCCTGCCTCAATCAAATCCCTTGTTGCATCTCCCGTTGCAACATTTCCTGCAATAACCTGAAGTTCAGGGTATTCTGCCTTAATCATCTTAAGTGTCTTAAAAATATTCTGTGAATGTCCATGGGCAGAATCAATTACGATAACGTCAACCTTAGCTTCCACTAAAGCCTTAACTCGCTCCATAACATTAGCAGTAATACCAACAGCCGCACCACAGAGTAGTCTTCCTTGGGCATCTTTGGCAGAGAGCGGATATTTGATCTGTTTTTCAATATCTTTGATTGTAATGAGTCCCTTTAAATTAAAGTCATCATCTACAATCGGAAGTTTTTCTTTTCTTGATTTTGCAAGAATGGCTTTCGCTTCCTCGAGAGTAACTCCCTCCTTAGCAGTAATCAGCCCTTCGGATGTC
>JAUUNJ010000464.1 GCA_030844625.1 Roseburia sp.
AATATCTAAAATGAAGTGTTGCTAAACGACCGTATAAAGTGTACGGTCGTTTTTCTATGCACACCATTTCTCTTTATATTTTTCAATTCGTTTATTTTTAGGAATAAGATACTGTTGTGGTGTTGCTGTAGATAATGCTTCAGCTCTTACCTCTAGTGGCGTTTTGCAATGATACCTGTCTTGTGGTCGTTTTTCACTGTAGAATCTAATATAATCTTTTATTGCAAATCTTAATGAAGATTCATTTGTTATATCGTACATCTGATACATTTCTGATTTTATGATACCCCAGAATCCTTCAGTAGGTCCATTATCTATACAATGTCCAACTCTGGACATAGATTGTTCTATCTTATGTTCCTTAAGTTTCATTTGAAATACCTTACTTGTATACTGAAAACCTCTATCACTATGAAATAATGGTTTAGCTTCAGGATTTGCGGCAATAGCTTTATCAAAGGTTTTAAATACGAGCTCATTATTATTTCTCGTGCTGATAACATACGCAACAGGGTATCTATCATATAAGTCAAGAATGGCACTTAAATAAAGTTTCTTTTTCTCACCTGGAATCTTAAACTCTGTTACATCAGTTGTCCATTTCTCATTTGGTGCAGTTGCATAAAAGTCTCTGCCTAATCTATTTTCAGCTACTGCTTCCGGTGTCGAAGAAGTATATTTTTTCTGCTTTCGTCTAATGACTGAATGAATACCCAACTTCTTCATAATTCGATGTACTCTCTTCGGTTTATAATCAGTATGGTTAAAGTGATTAATCCAAGAGGTCATTCTTCTATAACCCAGAATGTGATTAAAGCGCTCATCGTACTCCTTTATAAGTTCTGCCAACTTCATATTTTCTGCTTCCTGTTCAGGTATCTCACGATTCAACCACTTATAATAGGCAGCTCTTGATATTTCGAGCTGTTTACACATCCAATTAATACTCCAGTTCTTTGTTTCATAGAAAAACTTTATTGCTATAAATTCCGAATTATAGCGAAGTTTTCCGAGCCTCACATCCTTTCGAATTCCTGTACTTTTTTTAACAGTTCCGTTAACATATCCTTTTCTTTGAGTTGCTTCTTTAAACGTACATTTTCCCGACGAAGACGTTCCAATTCGTCTACCTCTTCATCCGTTTTATGACATCCACGCTTATCTGTTAATCCTTCTTCACCTAGTGCATCATACTTTTTTACCCAAGAATAGACTTGATTGTATGAGACATCATAAGCACTTGCAGTTTCTTTATAATTACGATTATGTCCGATACAATACTTTACGATTTCTTTGCGTTCTTCAATGCTTGTTTTTCTTCTTGCTTCTGCCATATAGACCTCCGGTTTTGGACAATAGTCCCTAAGTTCTCTATTGGCATTATACACTGAAATCCATTTTCGTAGTTGGGTTGTAGAAGAAATATCATATTTTACAATCAGTTCCTCTAGTGAACCATAACCACTTATATATTCTTCCACTACTTGAATTTTAAATTCTTTTGTATAACTTTTGTTATATGACTTTTCCTGAAAAGCAGATACTCCGTACTTCTCATATTTTTTTAACCACTCACGGATAGTTTTCTTTCTGGTAGTTCCGAGAGCTATACATATTTCTTCTAAACTACGAGTTCCATTGTGATAGTCTTCACATGCTTGTACTCGCTGTTCTATAGAATACTTAGATTTTCTGGACATAAAAATACCCCTTAAATAGATTTTGGTTATTTACCATGTCTACTTAAGAGGTATCATATCATTAACTGGCAGCCTGTTTTGCTACATATCTTCGCCAAGTGCCTTGATTCTTCCGTAAGTACTTAAAAGATATAAGCCGGAAAGACCTACAAGTGCGTAGATTATACGGTCAACCATAACTGATCTGAATATAAAATGCACAAGATTAAAGTTGAGGAAACCGATAAGTCCCCAGTTAAGCGTTCCTACAATGGCAATTGTAAGAGCAATGTAGTCTATAGGTTTAGAATTCATAAAATGCCTCCTTAAAATAGCGGATTTGGTTTTGAAATTAGTATGGAAAATGTAAGATAAATCATACTGGTAAAATATGGATTTTGTTGAGAAAAAGTGTAAACTTGACGACTTTAAACCTTGTATCATACTGTCTAAAATGCTACAATTACAGTGTTTGTGAATCAGCACAGATAAAGTGCGGAAATTATGAGGTTTATCATGGCGGGAAAGAAAGTAGTCAGATACAGAAGAAAGCCGAAAGCAGCAGCAATTATATTTGGAATAGTGCTGGTATATATTGTGTGCTTTATAGTTATATATGTTTCAAAAGCAAAGGTACAGACATATGAAGTTGAAGTGGGATCATTAATGAATAATGCTTCATTTACAGCGGTTGCCTTAAGACAGGAAGAAGTCTATAATTCCTCATATTCTGGTGATATTAACTATTATCAGCGAGAGGGAACAAGAGTTATGACCGGTGATACAGTGTATACGGTTGATGAGACAGGAAGAGTTTCAGATATACTTGCACAGTATACATCAGGAGATGGCAATGCACTTTCAGATGAGAATCTTACGGTTATTAAGAATACACTTACTAATTACAAGACTGAGTATGCAGACAGTGGATTCAGTGCAGTTTATGATCTCAAGTCAGATCTTAATGCAACTGTACTACAGTCTATTAATGA
>JAUUNJ010000465.1 GCA_030844625.1 Roseburia sp.
ATCTCTTATCATATCAGTTTCATAATCACCTTCCAATAACACCAACTGATTAACTATCTCCTTCCGTTTTTCTTTTAGAGAAATAGATTTGTTCTCCCTTTTCAGTCTCTCAAAATCACCCAATGGATAATTTGAGGATAAAAACACAACATCGAAAAGTTTATTGCCTCTATAATTAGAGACCACACCATCTTTATTGTTATAACTGGATTTCAGCAATGCTTCATCTTTATAGTTGTCTATTGCAAAGAAGTTCTTTTTACCTTCTTTGTCCAACATCTTATTATAGGGGATAATATCCAATGCTGCCCTGAATGAATCTCTGGCGCCTTCGGAACTAGCACAATTATATAATGTTTTCAACTTTCTATATACTTCCTCACAGCCCTGCAAATATCCGTTGATCTCTTCTTGAGTACGTTTAGGAAAATTATTATTTGTATTGAAGATGTGAAAAATCTTATCAACACCATTTCTGAATCTGCCAATTGCTTGTATTGCATCTGTATTCGGATCAATCATTGAATATTCAGAAAAATAAACTTCTGTAATCATTACAATTGTAGGCTTTACATCCAGTTCTATATCCAATGCCGTGTAAAATCTGCTGGTAAAGTAGTTGATTTTCTTCATTCTGTCTTTACTCCAGTGTTCAAATACGTTTTTAAACTTATTACTTTTCAGTTTGTCAACACTTTTCTTAGCACAGAAAACGGTAGATTCTGTTTCTATATCTAATTGTTTAATAAAGGAATATATCATATCTGTCGAATTTATAAAGAGACAAATAGGAGTACTTAATGTTGAAAGAGTACGTTTCAAATATTCCAATACGTTATTTGTATGAATCAGCGTAATAGGAAGTTTATATTCAAAAGTAGGTTCAATTTTAATGATTTGGAATTTTTGTTCTTCAAATCTCTTATCGCTGAAAGAAATTGGAGTTGCCGAAACAAAGGCTTTGTGATCGAATAAGAAGAAATCATCTATTGGAAGCGTTATATCTGATCTGTAATCCACATCTTTCACAATCTTGTGACATTCATCGAACAATAAGAAGCATGTAGAATATATATGTATATCCATCACTTCAAATGCCTCTTTGATCTTTCCAAAACCTTCAGGAGTAGTCAGTATCTTTATTCTCTTATCTGTATAAGCTTCCAGGTATTTTGTAATATCCTCTGCATAAACACCCTCATAAACTCCAAACAGGTTATCATCCTTATGTTTTGGATCTTTACACTTGCCAACGATAACAGGAACATTCGGTTCTATGATAATAGAATTACGGTTAGCCTTTAATTCGCCGTAAGTAGCTCCCAAACCTGTAAGCGTTTTATATAGAATCGTATTGGTTGGTATCTCTGGAAGGACTTCTGTTAGATACTGGATTTTCCCATTTTCTTTTTTGCTGATATATATAGTCTGTGTATTCATATTAAGTTTAGTTTTAAATGATTGAAGTTTAAAAAGAGGAAGCTTTTGTACTTCCTCTTTATGGGTTAGTTATTAAATAAGTTCTTTTTCTTGCAGGTATTCAACCAAGTCCTCTGTTCTTTCAAGTCTGAAAAAGATTTTTCCTTTCATATAAGAGGAAGTAGCACTGATATAACCTGTTGTTTCACGGAATGTAGGAATGAATTGAAGCACTTTTCCGCTTTCAATTAATTGTTTGAATATCAGAAGTTGAAAATCATTATCTTCTTCTTCCTTGAAGGCTTCAACTTCTTCTGGTTTTGTTCCGAAATCTTCTGTCTCTCCTTCTTTCAGATATTTCATAATCCAGCTCAGTTCAGCCTGATTCAAACGAAGTTTAAAACCTGCCATACTTTTTGATTCCAACCATGCGTAAGGATAATTGTCTTTATCTGTTTTAAACTTAACGCTTAGGTTTTCATATTTTTTCATAATCAGTTTTGCTGCTCCATGTGCACCGTTGTTGTCATAGTTCTTTACTTCTTTGTTTTCAAATGTAATGTTTAATGTTGCCATAATCTTTATTTATTAGTTTTCCCTCTTGTCTGTTCGGGATTTCAGGAAACCAACTACCGAGATGTGCACCTCTCGTTGTTGATTACACTGCAAAAGTATGGCGACTCTGACTGGTATATAGGATAAATTTTATGGGTGCAATTTGTATCCTTTATTCAGGGAACCTCCAATCCATACTTATTTCCAGTTCATATTTATTGGACATATTCATGGATTGGTCTTTAAAATCTTTCATTAATTTGTTGTAATAGCCTAAGTCTAAGTAGTTTTCCGGATTGTCTGAGAACTTACAGACATATAAGAGACAAAGGATTAGTTCCTTCTCTTTATTGGATATTTTGGCTTTATCTCTGCGCTTGACATTGGATATTCCATCAATCTGTAAGAATAAAGATAGGTGGTGAGCAAAGAAATAGCTGGTCTTTCTTCTGGAATCTGCTTTTTCTGCTGCTGATAATGTATGATATTCTTTCTCAAATTCTGTCTGCTGCTTAGATGTGAAATTCTGCAATTCAAACTCCATTCTCAAAACGTCAAGTAATAGAGGGTCAGTAAGGGTTATTTTCTTTTTACTGGTAGTTTCAAAGGTTATGGAATTGACTTCTGAATGATTCTCCCTCATAAATGCGACAAATTCATTGTATATATCCCTGTGGTTCTTTTGAGGGGATAAC
>JAUUNJ010000466.1 GCA_030844625.1 Roseburia sp.
AGAAAAGCAGGAATGGATATTATGGAATATCTGACCCCAAGATTGTTTATACCGTTGGAAATTTACAGTCCTGACTGGACAAGATGTCCAGAAGGGCATATTCATGGGGCAAATGGTCTTTATCTTACAATTGATGAATTCGGAAATTTTGGGCAGATGGTTTTAGATGGAGGAGTATTTCATAATCGTCAAATTGTGTCGAAAAAATATTTGAAAATGGCAACGGAAAATCAATTGCCGGAGGACTGGAAAACAAAATATGGATTTCAGTTCTGGATCAATAGAGATGAAAAATCATGCAGGGCGGACGGTAAGTATGGACAGTTCATATTTATTCTGCCACAACATGATATGGTAATTGCAGTACAGTCTCTGGATAGCGGATATGTGCTCAAAGAATTATGGTATGATTTTATAGAAAAATTAGATTAAAAAAATAGTTGTGCCGAAATCGCAGAGATACGGAAAGACAGTTATTCTTACGAATCCGTGCTTTCCGTGCATTCTCAAGCGAACTTTTTGTTATATTATAATTCAAAGAATTTTTTTGCATTATTATATGAAATATCTTTTACGATTTTTCCAAGTGTTTCGTAATCTTCAGGATATTCTCCGTTGTCTACAAGGTCCCCTATAAATTGGCACAAAATTCTTCGGAAATACTCATGTCTTGTATAAGAAAGAAAACTTCTGGAATCTGTAAGCATACCAATAAAATTACTTAAAACTCCCAGATTGGCAAGAGAAGTAAGATGCTCCGTTATGCCGGTTTTGTGGTCGTTAAACCACCATGCTGCACCGTGCTGTATTCGACCCAAAGCAGTACTGTCCTGAAAACAACCCATCAAAACGTCAATGGCAGCATTGTCCGCAGGGTTTAGTGAATAAAGAATTGTTTTAGGCAAAACATTTTTCTGTGTTAATGAATCAAGAAAAGCAGATAATTGGGATATAGGGGCGTTGTCACCAATGCTGTCAAATCCTGTATCTGCCCCTAAAGTAAATAATTGTTTTGTGTTATTATCTCTTGCTACACCATAGTGAATCTGCATTACCCAGTTTAATCTGAAATATTCTTCTGCCATAAATGAAAGGCAGGAAGTTTTAAATTTAAGAATCTGATCTGTGGTTAAAGAGTTTCCGTTAAGAGCAGAAATAAATATGTTTTCTATTTCATTCTCATCAGCAGGAACATACATTACATAAGGAAGACCATGATCGGAAATTTTACAGCCTGTTTCGTTAAAATAATTCATCCTGTCAGAAAGCGCTTTTTTTAATGAAGAATAACTGTTGATTTCCAGATTACTTGCGAGAGATAACTTTTTAACATATTCTTTAAATCCAGGGTTTTCAATATCAAGTATTTTGTCAGGCCTCCATGCAGGAAGAACCTTAACATCAAAACTGTTTTCTTTTATTTTTTTATGCCACTGAAGAGAATCTATCGGATCATCTGTAGTACATATTACTTCTACATTAGATATCGCTATAATTTTTCTGGCAGACAAACTTTTTAATTTTTCGCCACACAGATTCCAGACGTCATCTGCAGTACTTTCATTCAAAATGCCTTCATAACCAAAATATTTTTTTAGCTCAAGATGTGACCAGTGGTAGAGCGGATTACCAATTAAAAGAGGGAGGGTCTCTGCCCATTTCTGGAATTTTTCCCTGTCTGGAGCATCTCCGGTAATATAATATTCATCAATGCCATTGGCGCGCATCTGACGCCATTTATAGTGATCTCCCCCCAGCCATAGCTGGGCAATGTTATCAAAGTGGATATCTTTTGCAATTTCCTCAGGGCTAATGTGACAATGATAATCGATAATAGGAATATTTTCTGCGTAATTGTGATAAAGTGTTTTAGCAGCTTCGCTGGAAAGCAAAAAGTCTTTATTTAAAAATTTTTTCATAAGAATCTCCGTTCAAAAATAATTTAAAACTTGGAAGTTCCACGTTCAATGTATTCAGCGGAAACCATTGTTTTGCGCGGAATACTTTGTCCGTCAAGAATGTTCATTACAGATTGGACTGTATTGGTGCAGACAAAACTCAGCTTGTTGTCCAAAGTAGACAGTTCAGGTTCGCAGCATACACCGGTTTTGGAATTGTTGTATCCAATAATCGAAAATTCATCAGGAATGGAGAATCCCTTTGCTTTTGCAAATTTATTGGCAGAAACACCCAGTTCATCATCTCCGGCAACAACAGAATCGAACTGAAAGTTCTTGTCATAATATTCAGCAAGCATATCTCTGGTCTCATTAATGGAACCGTGATAACAAAGTATTTGCTTGTCAGATAAATCAATGCCCGAATTTGTGTAAGCGTTCTTAAAACCTTCCAATTTTTTTCGGCCGCTGTAAGAGGCTGAACGATATAGAAATAAAGTTTTATGAAAGCCCTGCTGAATCAGATTGCTGGTCACATTACAAATTGCCTCGGCGTCATTACAAAGAGTACAGTATATGTTTGGTGCATCCAGATAGCCGTTAACGGAAACCACCGGAACTTCGTTGGATGCATCAATTAAATATTGATTATCTTTCATATCTGCTTCAATAAACGTTGAACCCACAAGGACCACGGCATCAACCTTTTTAGACAAAATAAGTTTCAAATAATTCTGTCTGGTGGCAAGTTCATAACCTG
>JAUUNJ010000467.1 GCA_030844625.1 Roseburia sp.
AACTTTGACAGCGTTCTTCGAAACCTTTGTCTGTACTTTTGACAATATATTTATTTCTAAGGATGCCCAGTGTAATATGGAATTTGTGGAGGATACCTGATGAAAATCAATACTTCGATTCTGGATAACAGCAAAAACAGCATATTAAGAAACATATTGATTACTGTTGTGCTTCTTGGCATTGCAACATTATTATCTTTCGCATTATTCTACACTTCCAATTTCGATTCGCCAAACATTGCACCAATTTATATTCTTGCCTTGATTCTGATTGGCAGATATACCACCGGATATATTCCGGGTCTTATTGCATCGATTGTTGGCGTAGTATGTATCAATTATCTTTTTACATATCCTTTTTTTGCATTAAATTTTACAATCACCGGATATCCCATAACTTTTATTGTTATGTTTTCTATATCAATCATTACAAGCACTGCAACAGCCAATTTAAAAAAACAAGGTATTGCTTTAGCCGAAAAGGAAAAAATAATCGCGGAGGGCGAAAAAGAAAAAATGCGCGCCACATTACTTCGTTCCATTTCCCATGATTTGAGAACACCTCTTACAAGTATTATCGGTGCCAGCTCTTCTCTGGGCAATGGAGACCTTAATTTATCTGAAGATGAAAAAACTCACTTGCTTTCCAATATCACAGAGGATGCTAACTGGCTGTTAAATATGGTGGAAAATATTTTATCTGTAACAAAAATTCAGGACGGGAAGACCACACTAAACAAAACTCCTGAAGCCGTTGAAGAGGTTTTAACAGATTCCGTTCTAAGATTGAAAAAACGGATTCCTGATGCAGAAATAAAAACTGTACTGCCACAGGAATTTATTCTTGTTCCCATGGATGCCATGCTGATTGAACAGGTAATTATCAATTTGTTAGAAAATGCCCTGATTCATTCTCACAGCAAAAAGCCAATTGAATTGTATACATCTATTCAGTCTGAAACAGTTACAATCCATGTAAAGGACTATGGAATCGGGATTCCCTATGATAACTGTGAAGAAATTTTTAATCTTTATGTAGGACGTTCTTCCAATAATTCTGATGGAGAAAAGGGATTCGGTATCGGATTATCCATATGCAAAACCATTATCCTTGCCCACAATGGAGAAATCCATGTGGCAAACCATAAAGACGGAACAGAGTTCTATTTTTCATTACCAAGGGAGGTTTAAACATTGCAGGAATTTACAATTCTTTTAATAGAAGACGAAAAAAACATTACAGATTTTATTGTGAAAATACTACATTCCAATAATTATAAAGTTCTGACAGCCAAAACAGGAAAAGAGGGATTATCACTTATTTCTTCCCTGTGTCCTGACGTAATTCTTTTAGATTTGGGGCTTCCTGATATGGATGGAATCAACATTATTTCAAGTGTGCGGGTATGGTCCTTATGCCCTATCATTGTTTTATCAGCCCGTTGCACAGATCGGGATAAAGTTACCGCGCTGGATCTGGGTGCTGACGATTATATTACAAAACCATTCAGTACTGATGAATTGCTGGCAAGAATCAGAACCTCCTTAAGGCACAGCAACCGAATTGTCTCGAATGAAAGTATAAGCGAAAAGCCTTACCGGGCATGTGGTCTGACCATAGACTTTATGAAAAGATTAATCACCAGAGACAATGAAACCGTTCATCTTACTCCGGTGGAATACAAAATCGTTGCATATATTGCAAAGAATTCAGGCAGGGTTGTAACATACTCTTCTATTTTAAAAAATGTATGGGGACCTAATATGAATGAAAATGACAATAAAATACTTCGCGTAAATATGGCAAATATCCGAAGAAAAATTGAGCCCAATCCTGCGGAACCAATTTATATTTTCACGGAATTAGGCGTTGGATATAGAATGTTAGAGGATACCTCACTGTAAGGTATCCTCATTTTTATTTTAATTGATCCAAAAAAGGTGTGTCAGCCACACACCTTTTGCTACATTAATCTACCGTATGAACTTTTATCATATTTGTTGTTCCGGATCTTCCAATCGGAACCCCTGAAGTAATTACTACAATTTCATCCGTATTTACAAGCCCCTTTTCTTTTGCCACTTCAACAGCATAATCAAAAAGTTCCAGAACATCTTCTTTTTCCTGAAGCAGTACAGGTGTAACCCCCCATGACATATTTAACTGTCTGCACACTTTTACATTGGTGCTTCCTGCAATAATCATGCAGTCCGGGCGGTATCTGGAAATCATTCTCGCAGATCTTCCCGATTTTGTAACTGTCAGAATAGATTTTGCTTCCAGATCATATGCCGTAGTACATGTAGCATGGCATACAGCTTCTGTAATATCCTGACTGTATTTTTTCTGAGTATTAAAGAATCTCTGTTTGTAATTAATATCCATTTCGGTTCTTTCAGCAATTCTTACCATGGTCTTTAATGCCTCCACCGGATATTTACCGGCTGCCGTTTCGCCTGAAAGCATTATGGCACTTGTTCCGTCATAAATAGAATTGGCAACGTCAGTTGTCTCGGCTCTTGTGGGACGTGGATTATTCATCATGGAATCCAGCATCTGTGTAGCAGTAATTACCTGCTTTCCTGCCTCATATACTTTTTTAATAATCATCTTCTGAATGATAGGCACCTCTTCCTCCGGAAGTTCTACTCC
>JAUUNJ010000468.1 GCA_030844625.1 Roseburia sp.
CATCTATGTTGCTGGCGATCGCATTGGTTATTTCAAGTATATGTATCACTGGCGGAAAAGATGTAAGTGCAGCGACAGATGCAAATCAGTGGAAGACAACAGCCATTACAAGCCCTAAGCAGGACAGTTTAGTAGGTGCAGGATATATTGATATAAAGTGGGATAATACCCTTGAAAATGTATCTCAGTATAAAGTATATGTAGACGGAAGTTTGAAAAAAACAGTAGCTCCAACAACAAGTACTACTATGAGTTGTGAATTTTACACAACAAGTGTCAGTGCTCATAATGCATATATTATTGCAACTTTAAAAAATGGAACAAATGTGCAGACAGGTACAAGAAGATTTTATGTAACAAAGAAAGGTATCTGCGTTAATACGAAAGACATGGGAGCAGCAGTAGATCCAGCATCCATGAATATTGGATGGTATTATAACTGGGGATATCAGTCATTTAAGGATACAAATTACAAAAATACTAAGTTTTACGATACAGAATTTGTACCTATGATTTGGGGTGAACCTACTGTAGAATTTTCGCAAATTTTTAGTCAGGTTAAAGCAAAAGGATATAAGTATATGCTGGCTTACAATGAGCCTGATCTTCAGTGGGAGTCAAATATCTCACCTAGTACAATGCTTTTGAGATGGAATAATGAATTTATTAAATATAAAGGAAGCATGAGACTTGGTTCTCCGGCGATTTCAACAGCAAAGCCGCTTATGGAGTCCGACGACTGGTGGGCACCATTCTGGAATGGGTTATCAGCAAGCGCAAAGGCAAATATGACTTTTATAGCAGTTCACAAATATTATGAAAATTATAATGAGAAAAGTGCAGCTGAATTTTTAATGCTGATTGATGAGACTTATGAGAAGTATAAAAAACCGATTTGGATCACAGAGTTTGCATTGTGGAATGCAGATAAAAATAATGCTAAATCAAATGCAAATGCACAGGAATTTTTGAAAATTGTATGTAAGGGCCTGAATGAGAGAAGTTATGTGGAACGATATTCATGGTTCTGTCCTAATTTAAAAGAAAATTCTGCAAGTGCATCCAGTCTCTATGATTATGATACAGGAGCATTAACTACAATCGGAAAAATGTATGCGCAGATTGGTAATCCTGCAGGATATAACGCAAAAACATATGGTGTTGCATCAGGTACTACAGTAAGCACAACTCCGGCAGCATGTATTGCGAAACAGGAAACAACTCTTTACAATGTTAAAGCTAAAAAGAAGGCTTTTAAGTATGATATAAAAGAAGTAAAGAGAGCAGCAGGTTACCAGATTCAGTATGCTACAAAGAAGTCCATGAAGGGTGCTAAAACAAAAACTGTTAAGAAACTTACAGGTACAGTTAAGATTAAATTTACAAAGAAACAAAAGAAGCAGATCAAGAAAAAACCAAAAAAATATAAGACAATAAAGTATTATGTAAGAGTAAGAGCTTATAAAACAATTGGTGGAAAGAATATGTACTATAAGTGGAGTGCAAAAGAAAAAGTAAAAGTTAAGACAAAATAAGTCTTGCTAAAAGCACAATAATAGAAGATTAAAAAAGATTTTTATTCTTAAATTATGGACTGATGGGGCATATGATTATGCCTCCTTGGTTCATTAGGAGGTAAAAAATGAAAAGGGCGAAGAGAATAATTGCAATATTGCTGTCTGTTATGATGATATTTTCTGTAACAATGTTTTGTGATGCAGGAACAAGAGAGGTTAAGGCAGATACAACATTTGCGATAACAAGTCCTGTGGCAGGAAGTTTGAAGGCAGCAGGATATATTGACATTACATGGTCAGATGCATCATCTCAAGGGACGGTAAAAAACTATAAGTTATATGTTGATGGAAGTCTTGTAGCAACCACAACAAAGCGTTCCTATGAATTTTATACTACAAAAGTAAACTATCATACGGCATGGGTGGTTGCTGATTTTTCTAATGGAACAAGCAAGTCCACAGCCAGTGTAAGATTTGGTGTATCAAAGAAAGGTCTTGGTCTGGCTACAGATATGGGTGCAAAGCTGAATCTTAAAGATATGGGAGTTGCATGGTATTATAACTGGGGAACAGCACCAAGTTCAGGAACACAGTATGAGGGAATAGAATATGTTCCTATGCAGTGGGGCAGTGATTCATACAATAATATTAATAATAAGATGAACAACTGGGCAGCAAAAGGATACAAATACGCATTAGCATTTAATGAACCGGATTTAACCGGACAAGGTGTTATTTCAGTGGATGATGCGGTAAACAGATGGCCGGCATTTCAGAATCATGGTATCAGAGTAGGCTCACCGGCATCATTCTTATGGCCTACTATATCTACCTGGCTGAAAGACTTCATGGTAAAAATTGATAATAATGTTGATTTTATTACCATTCATTGCTATCCGGAAAACAATCCGGGCGGTGCCTCCATGGCAAAATGGTTCCTGGAAGAGGTAGTAGACAGTGCATGGGAGCTGTATCATAAGCCTATTTGGATTACTGAATTTTCCACTTCAGATACAAGTGATGACAATCATAATGTAACAGCACAAGGTACCGCAGAATTTTGGGAAAATGTAATGAAAGGTCTGGATGAGAGAGAGTATGTAGAGAGATATGCTGCATTTGGATTTAAGGC
>JAUUNJ010000469.1 GCA_030844625.1 Roseburia sp.
AAACTCCATTACACCTTTATATATTGTAATGGAGTAAAAAAATTAATATGCATCTTTCTTATCTGTATATGATATTATTTCCCATCTTTTTTATTCTTTCCGCTTTTTTTCTTTTTAGTATCTGCGGTATCGCCTGATTTCTTATTTTTCTTAGATGGCATCACTTCATCCTGAGCATACACATAAGGATCTGTCTTTGTCAGTACATGTTCATCTGAATTCTGCTGATATACAGAAATACTGTCACCCTCCTTTAATTCCGGATAGGTAATCATTAGTGTATTAGGATCTATATATACCGTCTTCTGCTTTTCATCATTGATATATACTTTACTGTAGCTTGTAAAATATTTACCATAAATATATATGCTGCCTGTATCATCATTTAACGGTGATACAGAGTTGACTTTTACTTCATTCAGTCCAAACTTCAAATCTGTTGGTTCATAAGGATTTTCACCGTTTGTGGCAAGATTTTCACCATACAACTGGTCATATTCCAGATTATGAAGTCCTTCCAGATAGTCCTGATCGTTTTTGTGCTTTTGCGTATAATTATTAATATCTCCTGCAGTCATATTTAATTTTTCCAGAATCTTTGCCTGAAGCTGATATGCCTCTATATCTTCATTTGTATATTTTGTTTCAAAATTTGACCAGATAACATACTGAGTCTGATAAACATCTTCGTTTTTAAGGTCTTCAGCGGTAATTCCCAGACTTGGAAGATGATCTCCATACATTACAAGTATGGTATCCTCTCCAAATTCTTTCAATTCCTTGATTAACTGACCTATAAACTGGTCCATCTCATTGGTCTGCCATGCATAATACTGATACTGATTGGTCAATTCCTCATCATCCAGCCCTGTAATCTTAATTGGATAATCATAATCTCCATCTGATGGATAGCTTCCATGTCCCTGAACTGAAATGGCATATACAAAATCCTGTTTTTTTGTAGACTTTAACGAACTTATAATTTTATCCGTCAGAAAATAGTCTTTTGCCCATCCCATTGGAGTAAAATCATCAATATTCATGTTTTCAATACTTGTAAAAGTATCATATCCCAAATTGGAAAACACCACATTTCTACCGTAAAAGGTTGCAGTATTATTATGAAGTGCATGACAACTGTAACCATAGTTCTTTAAATTGAAACAGATGCTTTCACAGGATTTGTCCGTAAGAATGGTTTTGAACGGATATTCTCCGGGTCCAAAATCATCCAGATTCATGCCTGTCATAACTTCAAATTCCGTATTTACGGTGCCGGCTCCAACAATCGGTACGTTAAAGTAGCCGCTGGGATAATTTTTCATCAGGTTTTCAAAATTAGGAACCGGATTGTCAGATAATGTAAGATTTGTCATGTTATTTAAATCGAAAAAAGATTCCAATTGTAAAAAGATTATATTTGGTGTCTTTTTTACTTTCTTTTCCTCATCTTCTCCTTCAACAATTTTCTTAATTGTCTGATCGGAATAATCTGAGGGTTTAGCAACACCCGTATTAATCAAACTGGTTGAGAAACAATAAACAAATCCATAATCTCCATAACAGTTTCTTAAATTTCCGAATTTAGTGGGGATCAGTTCCGATGCTACGCCTAAATTAAGTGCTCCAATACCAATCAGCCATATTAATCCGATTGCCATAAGATTTCTTACATATTTTATTTTGTGGTTTACCTTTGGTGCTTTAAAAAACATAAACACCAGGGCTGCAATGGCAAGAACAATACCGATGACAACAAATACAATCTGCCATGTAGAAAAATATTTGTTCAGCACCCCGAATGCACTATCTATCAATGCCAGATCAGTTGCCGTAAACGGAGTAACTCTGTTGGAAAGCAGCACCGAGTTGGTAATTCCGCATATAATCCATATTGTTGAAATAAGACTCAAACCAAAGAATCTTCTTCTTAAAAGCAACGTAAAGGACAGTGTCATTAAAACAATTAAAGAATTACATATAAAAACATAAGGTGATGCTATAAGATAATAGATTCCTTTTAGAACGGAATCCCTCGCCATCATTTCAATAATCAGATTCACAAGCAATGCGATAATAATATACATATAAATAATATGCTTATTGTAAGTCTCTTTAAAAAATGCTCTTATGGTTCTGTATTTTTCATCTGCTATTTTCTTATATTTTTTTATTTTTTCTAACATAGTTCATTCCCTTTAATCAATATTTTAATTGCTTCTACTGCTGATTTTATTGCATTCTCAGTACTCATACAATCCGGCTCCAGATAACCGGCTGCCTTTCTCTCCTGATTCCATATAACATGAAATACGGAAGAACATTTAACGCCCAGAGATGCTGCCACTGTAAACAATGCGGCTGATTCCATTTCACTGGCAAGAACTCCCAGTTTCTTCCACGCTTCCCACTTGTTTAACAGCTCATCGGACACCGGCATTCTCTCGGGACTATGTTGTCCATAAAAAGAATCTTTGCACTGAACCACTCCACAATGATAACGCAAATTTAATTTTTTGCAAGCCCTTACCAGTGCAGTAGTCACGTCAAAATCCGAAACTGCGGGATATTCAATGGGTGCATATTCCCTGCTTGTCCCCTCATTTCTCACCGCCCCTGTGGCAATGACACAGTC
>JAUUNJ010000470.1 GCA_030844625.1 Roseburia sp.
TTGTTCTGATGGATTTTAACACCTCTGCATTTCCTTTTAATATCGGTACAGGAAACTGTATAATACCCATGTGAAAATTTCCCTCTAAATCAGACACATCATTTCCGACAACATCTGGCATTTTCATTCCCATAGTAATACCCAGAATAGCAGCCGTATTAGCAATAATGCCGATTGGTAAATTTTCATCAACTACAATTACACATTTTTCATTCTCCACATTCATTTTCTTTTCCTCTTTTCTTAATTTTCAATCTACTTTCCGAAAGAAACAAGCCTATTAGGATAAGTACCGTTCCTATTGCGGATACCCATGTAATTTTCTCTTTTAGCACAATGACCGATGTCGCAACAGTAATGACGGGCACCATATAGATATACACACTGGTCTTAACTGCGCCAAGCATTTTGACAGCATAATTCCAAGTGACGAAGCAAAGGGCTGATGCACCTATGCCCAGATAAATGAGATTTAAGGTATATTCTGGTTTCGCAACCTTTTGAATGTCTAAATTGAAATCAAACACAAAAAGAAATGGAAGCATAAAGACAATTCCGTATGTAAATATTCTCCTTGTAGTTTGAACGGTGTTATACCCATATCTACTGATTTTCCTTGTAAGCAACGAATAAACTGACCATACCAATGCTGCAACAACTGCTAAAATATCTCCGATAGGATTTAATTCTAACTCCCTGCCATTGAAACTTATCAGGTATATTCCTACCATAGCAACAAAAAAACCGAAAAAGAACTGTACTTTTAGTTTTTCCTCTGTTTTCATAAAGATATGTGATAAAACAGCCGTAAAAAATGGAGCGATAGAAATAATAACACCAACATTAGAAGCCATCGTATAGGTCAATGCAATATTTTCGAGCAGATAATACAAACATATACCGCATAACCCCGCCACAGCGAAAGTAAGTTCCTGCTTTCTGTCTTTTAATCTTAAGCGTTTAGGATATACAATTATCAACACCAACAATCCGAGCAAGAATCTGAGAAACAGTATTTCTATTGGCGTAAAGTCTACAAGCAATATTTTGGTGGATATGAAAGTTGTTCCCCATATCACAATCGTAATTAGGGCCGCTATATGCCCCGTAGTAGTCTTATTCATTGCTTTTGCCGCCCTCCTTGAAAATTCTTCTGTAAGCGGCAGGCGATAATCCTATAAACATATTAAAAAAGTTTGAAAAGTGGCTTTGGTCTGAAAATCCCGTCTGTATAGCCGCATCAATCGGGAAAACGCCTTGCTCCAACAACGCCTTTGCTTTCCCTATACGAATAGCTTGAAGATACCGATATGGAGTAACGCCTTTCGATTTGGTAAATGCACGAAGCAAAGTTGACTTACTAAGACCGCTACATTTACATAGTTCTTCTAATGTAATGTGTTCAGAAAAATGCTCCTCCATAAATGTGCAGGTATCCTCTATTTCTTTGCTGCACTCTGGAATACAGTTCGGGAAAGGCTGCCCGTATTGCTCAATGAGCAGAGAAATAAGAAGCAATAGCATTTCTTCTTTTTCAAATTCTTTAGAGCCGTCCATGATTGTCTGATGCAGAGAATGAAGATAACTATTCAGTTCATCATTTTTAATTACATTCTCTGAAAATCCAAGCAATGTCCTTTTCCCTGTAATTTCCTCTACTAATGAGTACATCGTTTCCTTGGAAATATTCAGTCCTCTGTAATCAAACGTTCCTCCATCACATTGCACACAACTGTGATTGTCATTTGGGTTGAATAAAAGTATGTTGCCTTGACCTATCGTATATTCTTTGTTTTTACAAGATAAGGAGCGTGTTCCTGCTTCTATAAACCCAATCACATAATAGTCATGAAAATGATTGGGGAATGGCTGCACAATTCCTTCAAAACGATATGCTTCAAGGTGTAAATCTTCGTCATAGCAGACTGTCCGTACTTCTTTTTGCACGATAACACCTCCTCGCATTACATATTATACTCGAAAAGTTCGGCAATTTCTTGTATGATATCTTCATTTTTGAAAAGGCATGACTATGTAAGTGTAGTGGTATATTAAAATTGCAACACCTGGGAAGGCAATATATAATATTATCCAACAGGAGAAAATGCAGATGAGCAGATACTATGATGAACAATTTAAAAGAGAAGCAGCAAAAAAATATCTCAGTGGTGGGAGAACAATGGATATCGTAGAAAAATATGGAGTAACCAAATCCTCCATATACGATTGGTCACGCAAATATTAGCGGTAAGTGATTATGTATTTTTGTGGAAATATCTTCCGATTCTCCCTGTGCTATGGAAGACAATATGGTAATCACCAACTTACTATCTACCGTAAGTGTATTAACGTTCTCTTCTTCAAAGTATTCCCGATGCCAAGTGCTTTCAGTTTCCGTATGTTCTGTATAATCTCCACCGTATTCCTTGTTCTGTTTCTTGAACAGTTGGTGCGTTGTATGCAGGCGGTGCTATGGTCTATTAGTTGCACTATTTCAAAATGTAAAAGACTCCAGATATTCTCCAGAGTCTTTTTTATTAATGCCCTATAGGCTAAATATGTAATTTTATCATTCAGTTTTCCTCACAAATATCCACAATATACTGTGACAAAGCATCTATAAACATGGCATTC
>JAUUNJ010000471.1 GCA_030844625.1 Roseburia sp.
CACATCTCTGGTTTCCCAACCGGCTTCACCAGCTGTCTCAGCAGAAACCTTATTGTTGTTTATGCTGAACCCTGCGGTATTCACAGCAGATATCACCAATGCTGCAATTAATAGAGTGCTCGTTTTCTTCCTCAACCTGTTCATTCCGTATTTTGAATTTTTCATCTCGCAATACCTCATCTTCCTGTTAAATTTATCACATCTTAGATATTATCATATCAAGTATGTCTGACGCCACCTTTTCTTTTGATTGTAACGGAAGTTCCTGTATGTAATTTTTGGTAATTACAGTTACTACGTTTGTATCTGTGCCAAATCCGGCTCCCTGAACCTTAAGATTATTGGCACAAATCATATCAAGATTCTTCCTTTCCAGTTTAGCCTTGGAATTTTCCAGCATATTTTCAGTTTCCATTGAAAATCCACACAAAAACTGGTTTTTTTTGCGTTTTGACAAAGTTCCAAGAATATCAACAGTTCTCTCTAACTCAAGAATTGACTCTCCTGATTTTTTCTTGATTTTTTCTGCTGCTTCTGTCTTTGGTCTGTAATCAGCAACCGCCGCACTCATAATTACAATATCCTGATTATCAAATACACTGTCCACAGCCTCGAACATCTCCTGCGCACTTGTCACTTCCACAACCTTCACAAAATCCGGTTTATCAATATATGTCTTTCCGGTAATAAGAGTTACATCTGCACCTCTCAGCATTGCATTCCGGGCAATTGCATAACCCATTTTTCCTGTAGAATGATTGCTTATGAATCTGACGGGATCAATTCTTTCCATTGTTGGTCCTGCAGTAACCAATAGCTTTTTTCCAATAAGATCTTTTTCCCATCCAATATGTTTTATTATATGAGAGAGCAATTCTTCCGGTTCCGGCATCTTCCCTTTTCCTGTATCACCACATGCCAGATATCCGCTTGCCGGCTCTATAATCTCATACCCATAAGTCTTTAGTCTTTCAATATTATCCTGCACAATTGGATTTTCGAACATGTTTGTATTCATTGCCGGAGCAATGATTTTAGGACATTTTGCCGCCATAATCGTGGTGCTGAGCATATCATCTGCTATACCACCGGCAATCTTTCCGATTATGTTGGCACTTGCAGGGGCTACCATAAATAAATCTGCCTGTTTTGCCAAAGATACATGTTCCACGCTGAATTCAAAATTCCTGTCAAAAGTATCTACCAGACATTTATTGCCTGTAAGCGTCTCAAATGTAATTGGATTTATAAAATTAGTGGCATTCTTCGTCATAATCACATGAACATTACAGCTTTTCTTCTTTAATGCACTTGCAAGATTTGCAATCTTATATGCTGCAATACTGCCTGTAACTCCTAATACCACTGTTTTTCCCTTTAACATAAACTCTCCTTTTCAGAGCACGTTAATTATTTCATATAAGTTTGATGGAAAAATATGTTTTATTTCTCCTGATCAAACAATTTTCCGTGCTTTTCATAATTTGTAATTCTTGTAATTTGATTATGGTCATCCACAAAAACGACTTTTGGCTGATTATCCTTAATCTCTTCCGGTGTCATCTGGGCATAACTCATAATAATGACCTTATCCCCAATATTTACCATATGAGCTGCAGCACCATTCAGACATATCATCCCTGAGCCTTTCTCTCCTGCAATAACGTATGTCTCAAATCTGTTTCCGTTATCTACATCTGCAATCTGTACCTTCTCATATTCATAAATTCCTGAAGCCTCCATTAATGCCTCATCAATTGTGATACTTCCCACGTAATCCAATTCTGACTGAACAACAGTTGCTCTATGAATTTTACTCTTTAACATATTAATCTGCATTCTGAATTTCTCCCATAATAATTAATTTTAAGCCGTGATTACTTCAAAAATGCTGTCGCATTTTTTCAGTTAATTCACACACTCATATTTTAAGCCGTGATTACTTCAAAAATGCTGTCGCATTTTTTCAGTTAATTCACACACTCATATTCTAAGCCGTGATTACTTCAAAAATGCTGTCGCATTTTTTCAGTTAACGGGCTGCGCCCTATGCATCCAAGTCCAATCTGCTGTTTGTGAATAAATTCCCAACAGCAATTGTCCTTGTCTGCGCACGGCTTAAGCCAAAATAAAGTTATCAATAAGTCTTGTTTTTCCGATGTATACTGCCATTGCCACCAGCATTGGTGCCTTTACTTCTTTCTGCTGCTGCATTGTAAGTCCGTTTACCGCCTTTACATAATCAATTCTTGCCAAAGGCTCTTTCTCTATATTTTCCTTCATTTTTGCAACAAGCACATCTGCATCTTTCTCACCATCTGCCACAAACTGCTTTCCTAAATGAATTGTCTGGCTTAATATCAGTGCTGCCTTTCTTTCCTCTGCTGAAAGATAAGTGTTTCTTGAACTCTTTGCCAGACCGTCTTCTTCACGGACAATCGGACATCCGATTACTTCCACATCCATATTTAGGTCCTGCACCATATGCTTAATGATTGCCAGCTGCTGTGCATCTTTTTCTCCAAAATAGGCTCTGTCAGGCTGTACAATATTAAATAATTTATTAACTACTGTACAGACACCTCTGAAATGAACAGGTCTGCTCAATCCGCAAAGTTCCTCTGTCA
>JAUUNJ010000472.1 GCA_030844625.1 Roseburia sp.
CTCGATTTGGCAGCCAATTGCGGTGTGGTTATTAAGAGCGGATCCTGGTATGCGTATAATAATGAAAAAATAGGTCAGGGACGGGAGAATGCCAAAAAATACTTTATAGAGAATCCACAAATTATGGAAGAAGTAGAAAATAAGGTGAGAGCATTTTATTCATTAGACGGTGAAACGGCGGATGGAGAAAAAACATCCCAGGATGACATTATTGCACCGGTAGAGGATTAAGATGAGAACCGTTACCAAGCTGGAACCATATAATAGCAGAATAAAGGTATATCTTGATGATGAGTTTTCTTTTCTCCTTTATAAGGGAGAAATCAGGAAATTCCACTTAAATGAAAACGAATCGATAGGAGAAGACACCTATAGGGAAATAATGGAATCCTTATATAAAAGGGCACGTGAACGAGTTCTTTATATTCTGGATGATTCATATAAGACGGAAAGTCAGATCAGGGAAAAGTTAAATAAAGGATTTTATCCGCCAGACATTGTGGATAAAGTAATCAATTATTTGATTGAATATGATTTAGTCAATGATCTGCGATATGCCGGGATGTATATAGAGTTTAAGTCTTCGTCCAAAAGCAAAAAGCAGATTGTTCAGGATTTGTATCGGAAAGGAGTATCAAAAGATAATATTGATGCTGCTTTTGAAGAAAGTGATTACTCGGATGAAATATCCCTATATAAAATTATTGAAAAAAGAATTTCGAAATATAATCTGAATGAACAACAGGACTTACAGAAAATTTACCGGTATCTGATTGGAAAAGGGTATTGTTACAGTGATGTGAAAAAGGCATTATCTAAATATACCAATATAAATCAGAATAGAGGACAGGATTAAATACCATATATTCTATGCCGGGTAATTTTTTTATACAATATATTGTTATAAAGCCCATGGATAACAGGCAGGATTACTTGACATAAGTATCTGAATAAAGTAAAATAGAAGTGTTGTATTGTACAATGAAAATTAAATAAGGAGGTGCTCCTGTGAGTGATACTACTTGGATTATCATATGTGTTGTGATAGCTGTAGTAGTTGCTTTGATTTCTTCTTTTATAGCAACACAGGTAAGGAAGAGTGTTGTTGAAAAGAAAATTGGTTCGGCAGAAGGCAAGGCACGTGAGATTATTGATGAAGCCATAAAGACTGCTGAAGCAAAAAAGAAAGAAGCTCTTTTGGAAGCTAAGGAAGAAAATCTGAAGACAAAAAATGAGTTGGATAAAGAAATCAAAGAACGAAGAGCTGAAGTGCAGCGCTATGAAAAGCGAGTTCTTAACAAGGAAGAAGCGGTTGAGAGAAAAGCTGACTCTATTGAAAAGAAAGAAAGCAGCTTAAAAGCCAAAGAAGAGTCCTTGGTTGAGGCAAGAGCTAAAGTAGATAAATTAAGTGAACAGCGCGTACAGGAACTTGAAAGAATCTCCGGATTGACCTCCGAACAGGCAAAAGAATATTTATTAAAAACTGTTGAAGAAGAAATTAAAATTGAAACTGCAAAATTAGTGAAAGAGTTAGAGACTCGGGCGAAAGAAGATGCCGATAAGAAAGCAAAAGAATTGGTAGTAAATGCGATTCAAAAATGTGCTACGGATCATGTTTCAGAGACAACTATTTCTGTAGTTTCACTTCCAAATGATGAAATGAAAGGTAGAATAATTGGTAGAGAGGGAAGAAATATCAGAACTCTTGAATCACTTACAGGTGTGGATTTGATTATTGATGATACTCCTGAAGCTGTTGTTTTATCTGGATTTGACCCAATTAGAAGAGAAGTGGCGAGAATTGCCCTTGAAAAATTGATTGTGGATGGACGTATCCAGCCGACAAGAATCGAAGAGATGGTTGTTAAGGCTCAAAAAGAGGTTGATACAATGATTCGCGAGGAAGGTGAGGCGGCTACTCTTGAGGTAGGTGTACATGGTATTCATCCGGAACTTGTTAAACTTCTCGGTAAGATGAAGTTTAGGACGAGTTATGGACAGAATGCATTAAAGCATTCAATTGAAGTGGCTCATTTATCAGGACTGCTTGCTGCAGAATTAGGGCTTGATGTGAGGGTTGCAAAAAGAGCAGGCTTGTTACATGATATTGGTAAAGCGGTTGATCATGAAATGGAGGGGACTCATATACAGCTTGGTGTTAATCTGTGTAGAAAGTATAAAGAATCTGCAATTGTTATTAATGCTGTGGAAGCCCATCATGGTGATGTTGAACCGGAATCATTGATTGCATGTATTGTGCAGGCGGCAGATGCTATCTCCGCTGCAAGACCTGGTGCCAGACGTGAAACACTTGAAACATATACAAACAGATTAAAACAGTTAGAAGATATTACAAACTCATTTGATGGAGTTGACAAATCTTTTGCCATTCAGGCAGGTAGAGAGATTCGAGTTATGGTTATTCCTGAGAAAGTTACAGATGCCGATATGGTATTAATGGCTAGAGATATTTCAAAGCAGATTGAATCTGAATTAGAATATCCGGGACAGATAAAAGTTAACGTTGTCAGAGAATCAAGAGCCATAGATTACGCAAAATAAATAATCTACAATATAGAGAAACATGCAAGTCATGTTTCTC
>JAUUNJ010000473.1 GCA_030844625.1 Roseburia sp.
CGGTACAGCCTGTACTTGTAGAAGAACGCAACAAAAAACTTTCCGGATATGTTTCGGGAAGGCTCAGCAATAATTCCGTTGTTCATTTTAAAGGAAGCACCAATCTTATTGGTCAAATTGTTAATGTTGAATTAAAGGAAGCAAAAGGTTTTTACTATATGGGAGAATTAGAAAAATAAAATGAGTTTACCACCAATGATGCAGGATGTATGGGATCACAACATGGATGATCTTACTCCGATGATGAAAATGTATTTAGAGACAAAAAAACAGCATGAAGACTGTATAATTTTTTACAGACTGGGGGATTTCTACGAAATGTTCTTTGATGATGCCACCACAGCCTCCAAAGAAATGGAAATCACCCTCACAGGCAAAAGCTGCGGACTTAAAGAACGCGCGCCAATGTGCGGTGTTCCTTTCCATGCAGTTGATACTTATATCAATAAGCTGGTTACAAAAGGATATAAGGTTTGTATTGTGGAACAGACAGAAGACCCGGCACAGGCAAAGGGACTGGTAAAAAGGGAAGTTGTCAGAATCGTTACTCCGGGAACCAATTTAAATACTGCCGCCATTGACGAAGGCAAAAACAATTATCTTATGTCCGTTGCCTATATTGGAGGGAAATTTGGCATATCCATTGCCGATGTTACAACAGGTGACTATTATGTGACAGAAGTGGGCAGTGAAAGAAATGTAATTGATGAAATTAATAAATTTATGCCAAGTGAAATTATATGCAATCATGCATTCCTGATGTGCGGAATGGATATTGATGATATTAAGAACAGATTATCCATATCTGTTTTTGAACTGGAGCAATGGTATTTCGACGAGGATATATGCAGTGATGTTTTAAGGGAACATTTCCATATTATGAATCTTTCCGGTCTTGGAATATCAGACATGGGGCTTGGCATCATCGCTTCCGGCTCTCTGTTAAAATATCTTTATGAGACACAGAAAAATTCTTTATCTCATATGACTAAGCTGATTCCTTATTCCACCAACACATTCATGATTCTTGACACCTCAACCCGCAGAAATCTGGAACTTTGTGAGACTCTAAGGGAAAAGCAAAAAAGAGGTTCTTTATTATGGGTTCTGGATAAAACAAAAACAGCCATGGGTGCAAGAACTTTAAGAAGTTATATTGAACAGCCATTAATTTCCAAAGAGGAAATTGTTGATCGTCAGAAAGTTATTGAGGAACTTAATAAATCTCTTATAACAAGAGATGAACTAAGGGAGTATCTTTCTCCTATATACGATTTGGAAAGACTTTTAAGCAAAATTTCTTATAAGTCTGCCAATCCTAGAGACCTGATTGCATTTAAAACTTCCTTATCTATGCTTCCTCATATAAAAAATATTATAACCGATTTTAACTCTCCACTGTTTCAGGATATTTTTAACCGGTTAGACACTTTAGAGGATATTACAGAGTTAATCAGCGATTCCATCATGGATGACCCTCCGATTAACATTAAAGAAGGTGGAATTATCCGAACCGGTTATAATCAGGAGATTGACAGGCTGCGAAATGCAAAGACGGAAGGAAAAACATGGCTGGCACAGTTAGAGTCAGAAGAGAGAGAATCAACAGGTATTAAGAATTTAAAGATTAAGTACAATAAGGTATTCGGTTATTATATTGAGGTTACCAATTCCTTTAAGAATCTTGTTCCTGATTACTATACAAGAAAACAGACTTTGGCAAATGCCGAACGTTACACCACAGACAAACTAAAAGAACTGGAAGATGTAATTATTGGCGCCGAAGATAAACTTTTCTCATTGGAATATAATATTTTCACGTCCATCAGAGATGAAATATTTAACCAGATCAACCGAATCCAGCAAACAGCAAAAGCAGTTGCCCAAATCGACGTATTTGCCTCTCTTGCCTATGTTGCAGAGCGCAACCATTATGTGAGACCAAAGATTAACGAAAAAGGGATCATCGATATCAAAGACGGAAGACATCCGGTTGTGGAAAAAATGATGTCTGAAAACATGTTTATTGCCAACAATACATATTTAGATTTAAATAACAACAGACTGGCTATCATTACCGGTCCAAATATGGCAGGTAAATCCACATATATGAGACAGACAGCTTTGATTGTTCTGATGGCACAGATCGGTTCCTTTGTTCCGGCAAAAACTGCCAACATATCAATCTGCGACAAAATCTTCACCAGAGTGGGAGCTTCTGACGATTTGGCAAGTGGTCAGAGTACTTTTATGGTGGAAATGACAGAAGTGGCTAATATCTTGAGAAATGCTACTCCAAAAAGTCTTCTGATTTTGGATGAGATCGGCAGAGGAACAAGTACCTTTGACGGACTCAGTATTGCATGGGCTGTTATCGAACATATCTGTGACAAGAAAATATTAGGTGCAAAAACCCTATTTGCAACCCATTACCATGAATTGACAGAATTAGAAGGCACACTGCCCGGTGTGAATAATTTCTGTATCAGTGTCAAGGAACAGGGAGATGACATTGTATTTTTAAGAAAAATTGTTGCCGGTGTTGCAGATAAAAGTAATGGTATTCAGTTGGCAAGACTTGCAGGAGATCCCGAATCTTTC
>JAUUNJ010000010.1 GCA_030844625.1 Roseburia sp.
TGAATTTATTACGGACAGGGCTTTTTGATAAGGAACAGGCGGCGGTAGTGACGGAAGCTGTCAGAATGAAACTGACTATTCCGGAACTGATAGAGGTTGTAAAACCGGATCAAAGTGCTGAGACGATGAAAGAAATACTGTCATTTCTTATGGCAGCAAGAGAGGGTGAAGAGCGAAAAGAGAAACGAACAGGCAGGGCAACAAAAGTCATAAACAGACGTACTGCCCAAAAAGAAAAAGAAAAAAATCCGGATAATGTATCAGAGCCGGAGGATGACGAAGATGATTTCAGTTTTAGTTAGGAGGCGAAGAAAATGTCTGAAATGGATGGAAATATTAATATTAATGAAATGCTGCAAATCATAAGATTTGGCGGAGATGGATTAAAAGCTGTTATCAAAGGTGCTAAATGGACAAAAGATAAAGGTTCCGTTGGAATGATGAAAATAAAACTGGCATTGCATTATCACTCAAAAGTAATGAAGAAAAACGGAAAATTTAAAGATTTGAGATTACACCGATTAGAAAAACTGACCGGGGGAAATTACAGTGTACTTAACATTCCGACAGAGGAGCAGGCAGAACTTGCCAAATTTTTTAAGGTGTTAAAGAAACATAAAATAGCTTATTCCGTTCTGCCTGATTTAATACCGGATAATGGTCATACGCAGATAGCGATAGATCCGTCAGCAAGTGCAAGACTTGAGTCCATACTTGATGTATACAGCTTTGAAGAAGAAAAAATGCAGATGACACAGGAACCAGTACCAGAGGAAAACAGGGCAAAAATTATACCACTTGAGGAATACTGGAAAGAAGGAAAAACGGAAGAAAAAGAGAAAATAACAGCAGTCGCAATAGAGGAGGCAAAAAAAGAACAGGCGGAAGAGTTAAAAAAAAATCCTGAAGCAGTAAAACAGTTATCAGAAAATACAAAAAAAGAACTTAAAGATATGACAAAACTTGAAAAGATACAGATGAAACATCAAAGCAGAGACTACTATCAGGTCACGATTGATGAAAAAATGATTGTGGCAGAAGGTGAAACGTCATATGTAACTAGGGTTCCGGGAACTTTTAACAGAAATAATGGTAGTTATGATTTATTGGTTGTCGATAAGGAAAATTCTATTAAAACAAATGGGGGGAAAACAATACTTACCCATTTAAAGAAAGATGAAGAAACTCACCTTTATGATAGAAACAGAAAAGAAAAAAGAGTCATCAGCAACAAGGATCTGTACGAAAAACATTACGATAAATTTCATACAGAATTCGACAAAAGAAATGGAAGAAATCATACAAAACAAAGAAATGTTAACGGAAAAACAGCAATCTTACATACAAACAGGAATATAAGGAAATAAGAGGTGTAAATTGAATAACAGCAGACGGAAAAAGCAGTGCATTATCATGTTTATGATATTGTTACCTGCTTTTTTATATTTATCATGGAGTCTTGCATCACTGTGTGTCATGGGAGATTTGACACTAAATAATCTGGAAGAAAATATAAAATACAGTCTTTCGCATTTTTATCTTCCAGAGAAAAATAACGATAAAACAGTAGCATTTATTGGTATGGGAATCATTGTATGGATGCTTTGTTTTATAATGTATTACCAGCAGGTTGCAATGAACTTAATGCATGGAAAAGAACACGGTACTGCACAGTGGGGAAGCATTAAAGCGTTTAATAAGAAATATGCTGAAGAGATTGAAACAGAAAATAAAATCTTATCGGAAAACATACGGATGAAATATGATTCTTCCACATTGAGAAATAATAATACATTTGTTGTAGGTGGTTCCGGCTCCGGAAAGACTTTTTTCTTTGCGACACCAAATTTATTAAATAATCATGGTTCAATGGTCTATACAGATCCCAAGGGAAGTCTGCTGGATGATTATGGGAATTATCTGAAAAAGCAGCCTTACACACGGGTATGTCAGATAAATTTATGTGAAATGGAAAAATCCATGAGATTTAATCCATTTGCATTTATCAGAAAGCGTTCGGATGTTTCCAGACTGATAAGAAATATTATGTTGAATACTGCACCTGCAGAAGGGGCAGTAGGTTCCGCAGATCCATTCTGGGACAGGGCTGAAAGTCTGTATTTACAGGCTATTTTTTTGTATGTATGGCTGGAATGTCCAAGAACGGAATATGATTCTTTCGGTAATGAAATATACCTGAGACGGAATTTTGAAACTGTCATAAATATTCTGGATGAAGCAAAAGTAAGTGATGATGGAGAAAAAAGTCCTCTTGATATCAGATTGGAGCGGCTTGAAGCTGAAAATCCGAAGCATCCTGCCGTTGTTACATATCATAGATTTATGGCAGCTGCCGGTGATACGCTTAGAAGTATTATTATATGTGCAAATTCCCGGTTTAATTTATTTGATGATCCGGAAATCTTAAGAATATTGTCAGATAATGATATTCCTTTGGATGAGATTGGAACAGGTAAAAACGGTGATGGAAGAACTAAAACGCATTTGTTCCTTATTATTCCAGATGATGATGACACCTATAACTTTATACCGGGAATGATTTATACATTGTTATTCCAGGAACTGTATTATCAGGCAAGATTTTTTAGGGGAAATAAGCTACCATTAGATGTAGGAATTTGGTTAGACGAATTTGCAAATATCAAAATGCCGCCAAACTTTGAAAAAATCCTTGCAACATGCCGAAGCAGAGGAATTTACTGCGTACCGATATTGCAGTCACTGGCTCAGATTAAAAAACTCTTTAAAGATGGTGCATGGGAAGGCGTGGTAGGCAACTGCGACACATTTATTTACTTAGGCGGAAATGAACAATCATCGCATAAATATGTTTCGGAACTGCTTGGTAAATGGACAATTGATAAGAGGACAGAGGGTGAAAGCAAAGGAACCTCTGGTTCAGTCAGCAAGAATTATGATGTATTAGGCAGAGACCTTATGGATGCAACGGAAATACGATTACTTCCTAATGAGAAGTGTATTATTTTCGTTCGTGGTGAAAAACCATTGATTGACTTTAAATGGAACCCGTTAAAGAAATCTATTTATAAAACTGCTATAAATGCCGGAGAGTATGTATATGATCCAGAGACAGAGCTAAAGGGAAAAGACAATGAAATTTTTGAATGTATCAATGATAAACAGATGGACTATTATACAAAACTGTCAAAAAAGAGCGACAGTATTTTAATTTATGATGATTTAGACCCAGTCACACTCCTGGAGATGGAGGATAAAGAGATTGAACATATATTGTCAGTAAATGGGGAAGATGAGATAGAAAAAATACTGAACAGTCTGTCATCCGAGCGACTGGAGGAAATTGCCCAGAAGGAAACAGAGCAGATGGAATCAGAGGAATTTAATGAATTTCTGATGAGTTACAGTATGATGTCATTGCTTGATATTATAAAAAGTCCGCTTGTGGAAGAACAGCGGAAAGAGTGTATTAAAAAACTAAAGAAGCTGGGGCTGGATGATGAGACAATTAAGGATGAAGTATCTATGGATATACCACTCGGAGAGGTTTTACAAAACGTGGAACTGGCTGTGGAATATTATGCCATGTCGTAATGTATGAAGGAGGAAGAAGTGGAAGTCGATTTATTAGAAGAAGATATAGAAAAATTGGAAAATGTAATACAGACAATCAGCAAAAATAAAGCAGTTTCCGGAGAAAGTCAGGCATCGAAGAAGATTCAGGAGCTAAGAAAGGAGCGAGAAGAATTAGACACTACTGTTTCAGTTATTGATCCACAGATTGTAGAAGAACAAAAAAGAATCGTAGGTAAATCTATTGTAGAAAGTCTGGGTGAAGCAAATTTTATGGATGCTGATTTTACAGAGAAATTTTTGGCAGTAATTGCCGATAATAAAGAACAATTAATTTTGGAAATAAAAAGAACGGGAAAGAGAAGAGAAAAAACAGAAAAAAGTGGGAAAAGCAGTGATAGTATAGGGTTGAAGCTTTAGCATTAGTATTCAAATTGTTGAGGAGGAATAAGTTTATGAAATTAGTTATTGCAGAAAAGCCGAGTGTAGGAATGACGATGGCAAAAGTTGTAGGTGCTACAGAGAAAAAAGATGGATATATGGAAGGAAACGGATATATTGTATCGTGGTGTATAGGGCATCTGGTTTCTTTGGAGGATCCTGATTATTATACTATGAGTAAAGAAAACACAGAGAAAAAGATATGGAATATAGAAGAACTTCCAATCATTCCCGTTATGTGGCAGTTCCGTCTGCCGGATGACAAGGGATTGCTGAAGCAGTTTAATACTTTAAAGAAATTAATGCTTTCAGATAAAGTAGACACCATCATTTGTGCTACCGATGCAGGGAGAGAAGGAGAATGTATATTTAGATATGTATATAATTATGCAAGATGTAATAAATATGTAGAAAGATTGTGGGTATCTTCTCTTGAAGAGAGTGCAATTAGAGAAGGTCTTAACTGTATGAAAGCAGATTCAGAATATGACAGATTATATGAAGCTGGATTTGCAAGAGTAAGAGCAGATTGGTTGATAGGTATGAATATGACCAGGTTGTATTCTGTTAAATATAATGCTTTAAAACAAGTATTATCAATTGGACGAGTTCAGACACCAACGCTTGCCATGATTGTTGAAAGATATAATAAAGTTAAAAATTTTGTAAAAGAATATTTTTATAAAATTGAATTAGATACAAATAAAAGTTTTACATTGAGAAGTGAAGATAAATATAATTCTGAACAGGAAGCAGATAATGTTCTTTATTCGATTGGAAAATACGGAACAGTGGAAGTATTTGAGAAAAAAAGACAGAAGAAGAATCCACCACCATTATTTGATTTGACTTTGTTACAGAGAGAAGCAAACAGCCAATTAGGATATACTGCTCAAGAAACATTGGATATTTTACAGCATCTTTATGAAATGAAATATGTGACATATCCACGAACAGATAGTAACTATATTACTGATGATATGAAAAATACTGCCTGTGATCTAATTGAAAAAATGGTTATGCTTAATGAATATACAGATTTTGACGTAGAAAAATATTTATCAAATATAAATGTTGATTGTCTAATAAATAATAAGAAAGTTTCGGATCATCACGCATTACTTCCTACAAAGCAGGTGAACGCTGATATTTTTGATAAAATTTCTGAGAGAGAACGTAATATTTTAAAGTTGATTTGCGGAAGATTGTTAGTTGCTGTTGCTCCAGCAAGAGATTATTATAGTTCAAAAGTTGTGGTAGATATTGAAGGGAAAAAATATACAGCAACGGGAAACACGATAATCAATGAAGGATATAAAATACTAGAAACGAAAGTAAAATTGACAAAAAAAGAAAACAAAAAAGCTGAAGTAATGGAAGATATTCCTGAATTACAAGTGGGTGATAAGATTGAATTTGTAAATAAAAGGGTAGTAGAGCAGGAAACAAAGCCTTTGCAACTTTATAATGATAATACACTATTAAAGGCTATGGAGATTGCGGGAAATGAAGATTATGAGCCGGGAATGGAAAAAAAGGGAATAGGAACTCCAGCCACAAGGGCTGGTGTTCTTGAAACACTTGTTACAAGAGGATATATTGTTCGTGAAATGAAAAAGATTTTACCAACGGAACGAGGAATTAGACTTATTTCAATTGTTCCAAATGTATTAAAATCTGCAAAGACTACAGCAACATGGGAAACAGCACTACAACAAATAGAATCGGGGGAAGTGTCAACAGACTATTTTATGGAGAGGATTACTTCACTTACAAGGAAACTTGTTGAAAAATCAAAAGAGGAGATAGTAGATGCTTCTTTATTTGAAATAAAAAGAGAAAAAATTGCTGATTGTCCGAATTGTGGTAATGAAATAGTAAGTTATCCTAAAGTATGGAAGTGCAGCGAGTGTGATTTTAAGGTGTTTAAAATTATTTCCGGAAAGAAAATTACAGATGGTCAGGCTCGTAAACTAATAGAAAATGGAAAGACGGATAAAATTAAAGGTTTTAAAAATAAGGAAGGTAAAGCGTTTGATGCAAAACTTGTTTTGAAAGAAAATTTAGCAATTTCTTTTGAATTTTAACCATATGTAGCTTCTGAAAAAATATGATATAATAAATTTGTCGAATTTAATTACACAAAAGAGGGGGATTGATATGGGGAAAGTATTTAATCAACTAACAAGATACGAACGGATGAAGATAGAAGCATTATATGAAGCTGGATTTAATGGAAGGCAGATAGCAAAACAACTTGGCAGGCATCATACAACAATTTATCGTGAATTAAAAAATGGAATGACCACAAAGCGTGATCATAGAACCTGGAAAGAAAATGACATATATAGTGCAGATTTAGGACAAATGAGATATGAAAAAGCAAAAAAGAATTGTGGGCGAGATCTGAAAATTGGAAAAGACCTTAAATTCGTTAAATTCGCAGAGAAAAAGATAATAAAAGAACATTATTCACCAGAAGCGGTATTATTTTATATTAAAGAAAATAATATACAGTTTGATACAGATATTTGTGTTTCTACTTTTTATAATTATATTAGAAATGGAGTATTTTTAAATCTAACAATGGTAGACTGTCCAAACCATAAACAGAAGAAAAAGAAAAAAACACAAAAAGTACAGAAGAAATTATCGAAAGGTACAAGCATAGATGAGAGACCGAAAGAAATTGATGAACGCAACGAATACGGGCATTGGGAAATGGATTCTGTAGTTGGACCTCAAAAAGAGGGAAAGAAAGCATTGATTGTTTTAACTGAAAGAAAAACTAGAGATGAAATCGTTATGCTTGTAAAAGATCATACAGCGGCAGAGGTGGTTAGAACTTTAGATAAGATTGAACGGAAACTTGGAGAGAAAGTATTTCGAGAAACTTTTAAAACTATCACTGTAGATAATGGAACAGAATTCTCGGATTGGGAAGGAATGGAACGAAGTAGAAGAAATAAGAGAATCCCAAGAACTAAGGTATATTATTGCCATGCTTACAGAAGTTGTGAACGTGCAAGTAATGAGAATCAAAATAAGATGATTCGTCGTTGGTGTCCAAAAGGAACTAATTTTGATAATTATACTCAAGCAGAAATTACTAAAATAGAAGATTGGATGAATAATTATCCGAGGAGAATGTTTGGAGGTAAATCATCTAAGTATATGATTCAACAAGAATTTTCAAGGAGGGCGGCTATGTAGAGCCTATACAATTGAATATTAAAGGAGAGGCTATCATCTGATAGTCTTTTTGTGATGCAATTGAATAAAATCATTGCAATTTACTAATCTAAAAGAATAGGTCTTGTTTACAAAAAATCTCCTCAAAAAACATAAAAAATGAAAATTAGAAAAAAGTGTGCAATTAAACTTGACATTTTCATGGATAAGAATAAGCTAAAAAAACGTTTGAAAAAATAGCGTAGTGTGTTATAATAGCGTAAGAATTGTGCTTATTGCATATAAGACAAAAAAAGCTTGGGAGGAATACCATGAAACATATTAAGACATTAACAGGAAAAACATTAAAGGAAACAATGAAGAAGGGCGGATGCGGTGAATGCCAGACATCATGCCAGTCAGCATGTAAGACTTCCTGTACAGTAGGAAATCAGACTTGTGAAAACAAGTAATACACGAATAAAAAGAATTTTGTTTATAACAGAGCCGAGATTTTCGACTCTGTTATAATGCGTTTTGAAAACTAAATAACAGATACGGAGGATAGATTACAGTGATTCATCAGTATAAAAGTAATGGATATAACATTGTAATGGATGTAGACAGTGGAGCTGTCCATGTGGTCGACAATGTTACATATGATGTTATTGCATTATTTGAAGAACTGGAGGCTTCTGAGATTGTGAAAAGACTTGAGAACATTTATGATAAGTCTGATATTGTTGAAGCAATTGAAGAAGTGGAACAGTTAAAAAAGGATGGACAACTGTTTACTCAAGATATTTATGAGCCTTTTGTTGAAAAATTCAAAGAAAAGCGCCAGACAGTTGTTAAGGCGTTATGTCTCCACATAGCTCATGACTGTAATCTTGCGTGTAAATATTGTTTTGCGGAAGAGGGAGAGTATCATGGCAGAAGAGCACTGATGAGTTTTGAAGTGGGGAAAAAGGCATTGGATTTTCTTGTTGCCAATTCAGGAAGCAGAGTGAATCTGGAGGTTGACTTTTTTGGTGGAGAACCGTTAATGAACTGGGACGTTGTAAAGCGGTTGGTTGAATATGGCAGATCATTAGAGAAGACAAACAATAAGAAATTCAGATTTACGTTGACAACAAATGGTGTATTGTTAAATGATGAGATTATGGAATATCTGAACAAAGAGATGTCTAACGTGGTGCTCAGTCTTGACGGAAGAAAAGAGGTCAATGACCGGATGAGACCATTCAGAACAGGAAAAGGCAGTTACGATCTTATTGTTCCGAAATTTCAGAAACTTGCAGAGAGCAGAAATCAGACGAATTATTATGTAAGAGGTACATTCACAAGAGATAATCTTGATTTTTCGGAAGATGTAAAACACTTTGCTGACTTGGGATTTAAACAGATGTCGATTGAGCCGGTTGTCGGACCTGAAGATGATCCTTATTCCATCAGAGAGCAGGATCTGCCAACGATAATGAAAGAATATGATAAATTGGCTCTTGAATATATTAAACGTGAAAAAGAGGGCAATGGATTCAACTTTTTCCATTTTATGATTGATTTGAATCAGGGACCATGTGTGTATAAGAGATTGTCAGGATGTGGTTCGGGAACGGAATATCTTGCCGTTACACCATGGGGAGATTTTTATCCGTGCCATCAGTTTGTCGGCAACGAGGAATTCCTTTTGGGTAATGTTGAGGAAGGTATTATAAGAGATGACCTTGTGGAAACATTTGGCAACTGCAATGTTTATTCAAAGGAAAAATGCAAAAACTGCTTCGCGAGATTTTATTGCAGCGGTGGATGTGCAGCTAACTCATACAATTTTCATGGAACAATTAATGATGCGTATGATGTAGGCTGTGAAATGCAGAAAAAAAGAGTGGAATGCTCGATTATGATAAAAGCGGCGTTGGCTGACGCTGCAGAATAGAAAGAGGTTAAAAATGAAGTTAAAGAAAATGAACAAAAGCAAGAGTATTGTATTTTTTATAATTTCCCTTGCGGTAGTCTTATTTTTAGGCTATGTAATTATGTTTGGTATCGCAGACCGCGGTAAGGCAGAGTATATTAAACAGGGTCTTGATCTTGAGGGTGGTGTAAGTATCACATATCAGGTTTCAGATGATAATGGAGACTGGACGCAGACACAGTTAAGCGATACGAGAAGCAAACTTGAGAAGAGAGTACATCAGTTCAGTACAGAAGCTGCAGCTTACAAAGAGGGGAAGGACAGAATTACTGTAGATATCCCGGGTGAAAAAGATGCAGATGCAGTACTTGAAGAATTAGGAAAGCCGGGTTCTTTGTATTTCTGTACAAAGGCAGAATCTGATCCGACAGAGGAGCAGATTAAGAATAAAGAATATATTCAGATTACAGGTGACCAGGTATATAACGGATACTATAAAATCTGGTTGACTGGAGAAGAAGTTGCAGATGCCAAGGGCGAAGCAGCTTCAAATCAGCAGTCAGGTGCTACAGAATATGTTGTTTCTCTTACTTTTAACGACAAGGGTACAACAGCATTTGGAGAGATGACATCCCAGTATGTTAAACAGTCCACATATATTATATATGATGGCAGTGTAATAAGCGCTCCTACAGTAAAACAGGCTATTACGGGCGGACAGGCTCAGATTGATGGTCAGAATAGTCTTGAAGAGGCCGAAGCACTTGCATCAAATATCAGAATCGGTGCATTATCACTTTCCCTTGACGAAATCAGCCACAAGGTAGAGAGTGCGCAGTTAGGTAGCGATGCTTTATCAAAGAGTTTAAAAGCAGGTTTGATCGGATTTGCGATTATCATTATCTTCCTGTTAATTGTTTACAGAATTCCTGGTATTGCAGCCGGACTTGCGTTGATCACATATGTAGAACTTATTTTACTGGCATTAAATGGATTTGATTTAACGCTTACACTTCCTGGTATTGCGGGTATTATCTTAAATATCGGTATGGCAGTGGATGCCAATGTTATTATTTATGCCCGAATCAGAGAAGAAATTGCAGCAGGCAAAACGGTTAAGAGTGCTATTAAGATTGGTTTTGATAAAGCTACATCAGCCATTGTGGATGGTAATATTACAACATTAATTGCAGCATTGGTACTTCTTTGGAGAGGTTCAGGTACTGTTCAGGGATTTGCCCAGACACTTGCAATTGGTATTTTGATTCAGTTATTTACAGCTCTTGTAGTTTCAAGAGGTTTTGTATGGATGCTGTATTATATGGGATTCCAGAAACCGGCATTCTATGGTAAAGAAAGAACAAAGAAAACAATTAAATTCGTTGAAAGGAGAATTATGTTCTTTGCAATTTCAATTGTTGTTATTGTTGTAGGACTTGGTTCTATTGTATTTAATTCTGTTAAGAACAGCGGAAGCGACAATGAGGGAGCATTTAACTACAGTATTGAATTTAAGGGCGGTAGTGCAATAAGTGTTCAGTTTGATAAAGACTATTCAATGGATGATTTTAATGATAAGATGAAACCGGATCTTGAAAAATTATTGGGTACATCAGATGTTCAGGGACAGAAAGACACTGGAACAGAAGGTCTCTTTACAATCAAGACAAAGAAGCTTGAAGGTGATTCTTTTGAGGAGTTTAAGAAATACTTAATTGAGAATTATCAGGCGAAAGATTCAGAAGACAACTTTACAAATACTATGATTTCAGATACAGTAAGTAAGGAAATGCGTAGAGATGCGGTTATTGCTACTGCGATAGCTACAATTTGTATGCTGCTCTATATCTGGATTAGATTTAAAAATGTACATTTTGCATTGGCAGCCGTTCTGGCATTAGTTCATGACGTACTTATAGTAGTAGGATTCTATGGTCTTTCAAGAGTTACGGTTGGTACAACATTTATTGCATGTCTGTTGACTATTGTAGGTTATTCTATTAACGCCACAATTGTTATCTTTGATAGAATAAGAGAAAACAGAGCGGTAATGAAGAGAGGCGACTCTATGATTGAAATGATTGATAAAAGTATCACTCAGACACTTACAAGAAGTATTTACACCTCTTTAACAACATTTATCATGGTATTTATGATATTCGTAATGGGTGTTTCATCAATCAAAGAATTCACATTACCATTAATGGTTGGTATCATTTGCGGTGCTTACTCATCAGTTTGCGTAACAGGAGCATTGTGGTATGTAATGAAGGGTAAGAGAGTCAATAAATAACTAAAATTTTACAAGCGGTATCACCATATAGGTGATACCGCTTTTTGCGCGAGCAATGAGCCAAACGAATGTATGCATTCGTTTGGAATATATTTTTGTTATAGTCGAAAATGCATTCATGGATTTTTGACTATAACAAAAATATATTTCAAGTGAATATGCAGGCATATTCACTTGGCGAATGCCGCGACACCGTGCAGCTATGCTGCAAGGTGCTGCCGGTTGGAGGATGAAAGAGGAGAAGCACCGATGAGGTACATATTATCAATCCATATGATTGGTGACAATTGCCGCGACACCGTGCAGCTATGCTGCAAGGTGCTGCCGGTTGGTGGATGAAAGAGGAGAAGGACCGATAAGGTACATATTATCAATCCATATGATTGGTGACAATTGCCGCGACACCGTGCAGCTATGCTGCAAGGTGGGCAGAAAGGTATTGGTATGAAAGAGAAATGGTATCTGCAGACCAAAAAGGCAGATTTTTATAAAATAGCTGAAAAATTTAACATTAGCCCAATTATCGCCCGCCTGATTCGGAACAGAGACATAATAGAAGATGAAGAAATTGAAGAATATCTATATTCGGATATCGAAAGCCTGAATTCACCCTGGCTGTTTAAAGATATGGATAAAGCCGTAGACATATTGCGGATAAAGATCAGTCAGCAGAATAAAATTCGTATTATATGTGATTATGATGTGGATGGTATATGTTCAGGATATATTTTACTCAGGTCTTTTAAAGAATTGGGCGCCAATGTGGATGTGGTAGTTCCTCACAGGGTGGAAGATGGTTATGGCATTAATGAGAGATTGATTCAGAAAGCTTTTGATGATGGGGTAGACACAATATTAACCTGTGACAATGGAATTGCAGCATATCATCAGATTGAATTTGCAAAAACTCTGGGAATGACAATTATTGTAACGGATCACCATGAAGTTCCATATGAAGAAAGTGAAAAAGGGAAAAAATATATTATCCCGCCTGCAGATGCAGTGATAAACCAGAAACAGCCGGATTGCGGATATCCCTTTAAAGAATTATGTGGAGCAATGGTGGCTTATCAGTTGATTGCAGCAATTTATGATTCCCTGGGAAAAAATGTTAAGGAAACATATAATCTTCTTGCATATGCAGCTTTGGCAACGGTATGTGATATTGTTGAATTAAAGGGTGAAAACAGAACTGTTGTGAAATTTGGACTGGAACAGATGCATAAAATAAACGATATTGGAATCAATGCATTAATAGAAGCCTGCAAAATTGATAAAAAGAGTATTGATACTTATCATTTTGGGTTTATAATAGGACCGTGCCTGAATGCAAGCGGAAGACTGGATACTGCCAAAAAGGCAATGGACCTTTTACATACAAAAGACCGGGAAAAAGCAGACAGACTGGCGGCGGAATTAAGAGAACTGAATAATGAAAGAAAGGATATGACGGAGAAGGGTACTGTGGAAGCAATCAGAATAGCAGAGGGATATAAAGATTCTGTTTTGGTGATTTTCCTTCCCGATTGTCATGAAAGTATTGCAGGTATAATAGCCGGCAGAGTCAGAGAAAAATATAATAAACCAACAATTGTTTTAACAGAAACAGAAAACGGTGTGAAAGGGTCAGGAAGATCCATAGAAGAATACGATATGTATTCAGAACTGACAAAAGTAAAGGAGTTATTTACCAAATATGGTGGACACAAAATGGCTGCCGGAATATCCTTAAATAAGGAAAAGATAGAAATACTTCGAAAAAGGCTCAATGAAAATTGTAATTTAACAGAAGAAGATTTATATTTAAAAGTGTGGATTGATATGCAATTACCACTGGAATATGTTACAATGAATTTAATCAATGAATTGCAGTTTATTGCACCGTGGGGAAAAGGAAATGAAAAGCCTTTATTTGCAGAAAAAGGATTAAAGGTATTAAAAATACAGATTCTTGGAAAGACTGGTAATGTGTTAAAGCTGGAGGTTCAGAACAGTAGCCATTATCGAATGACAGCAATGATTTTTAGCCGGACACAGGAATTTATGGAATTTATTATGAATAAATTTGGCGCTGATGAAGTGAATCAGGCAATGGAAGGGAAAAACAACAACATTGAAATAATGGCAACTTACTTTCCTAAAATTAATGAATATAATGGGATGAAGCAGATACAGATCATTATTGACAGATTCTGTTAAAAGATTACAAGAGGAGGAATAAGTAATATGCATCAGTTGGAGAAATACATAAGAAGCATACCGGATTTTCCTGAACCAGGTATCATTTTCAGGGACATTACAACAGTGACACAGGACCCGGAAGGATTGCAGATGGCAGTCAGTGAAATGAAAGCGAAAATAGAAGATTTGGATTTTGATGTTATTGTGGGACTGGAGGCGAGAGGGTTTATGTTTGGAACACCAATTGCCTATGACATGAACAAAGCATTTGTTCCGGTTAGAAAAAAAGGAAAACTGCCATGGAAGACGATTGGAGAGACTTATGAACTGGAATATGGAAGTGCGGAGATTGAAATACATACAGATGCAATAAAGCCGGGACAGAAGGTTGTGATTGTGGATGATCTGATTGCCACAGGCGGAACTGTGGCTGCAGCCATCAGATTGGTTGAGCGACTTGGAGGACAGGTGGTTGGATGTGTATTTCTGACAGAACTTTCGGGACTTAAGGGCAGAGAACAGCTTGCAGGCTACAGAGTGGATTCTGTAGTGGTATATGAGGGAAAATAAAAGATATTAAGTAAAATATAAACAATACAATGGAGATACATTATGGGCGAAAATAATATGAACGTAAAAATTGAAAATCATGGTGTCATTCCAAAGGAAGAGGAACATGCTACACCGGAAGAACTTTATGCCAGACTGATTGATAAAATTAAACGTTATCACCCATCAGCAGATGAACTTCAGGTTATTGAAAAGGCATATCATTTTGCAAAGGATTCGCATGGAAATCAAAAGCGTAAATCGGGAGAACCTTATATCATACATCCTCTGCACACAGCATTGATTCTTGCAGATCTTGAACTGGATAAAGAATCCATTATGGCAGGTCTTCTTCATGATGTAATGGAGGATACAAAGGTTACAAGAGCGCAGATGATTAAGGAATTTGGTGAAGAAGTTACCGACCTTGTAGATGGTGTAACAAAACTTACCAAATTGGATTATGATGTAGATAAGGTGGAGGAGCAGGCTGAGAACTTGAGAAAAATGTTTCTTGCCATGGCTAAGGATATCAGGGTTATTCTGATAAAGCTGGCTGACCGTCTCCATAATATGCGTACATTGCAGTATATGACACCTGAAAAGCAAAAGGAAAAATCCAGAGAAACTATGGATATTTATGCGCCCATTGCAGATCGTCTCGGTATTTCCAAAATTAAGATTGAACTGGATGACCTGGCACTTCGATATCTGGAACCTGAGAAATACAGGGAACTGGTGGAAGGTGTCCACGAAAGACTGGAGCATAGAGAGGAATTCATGAGCAGCCTTATAGCAGAGGTTGCAGGACACATAGAAAAGGCAGGAATTAAGGCCACCATAGACGGAAGAGTAAAGCATTATTTCAGCATTTACAAGAAGATGGTCAACCAGAATAAGACCTTTGACCAGATTTATGATGTATTTGCTGTTAGAATTATTGTGGATACGGTTATGGAATGTTATGGAGCGTTAGGTATTATACATGAGAAGTATACGCCGGTTCCGGGCAGGTTCAAGGATTATATTGCAATGCCGAAGCAGAATATGTACCAGTCATTGCATACTACTCTCATTGGTCCAAACGGACAGCCTTTTGAAATCCAGATTCGAACAATGGAGATGCACAAGACCGCAGAATATGGTATCGCTGCCCATTGGAAATATAAAGAAAATATTACCGGTGACGGAAATAATGAGGAACAGAAAATCAGCTGGCTCAGACAGATTCTTGAATGGCAACGGGATTTATCGGATAATCATGAGTTCTTAAATCTGTTAAAAGATGACTTGAATATGTTTTCGGAGTATGTTTATTGTTTTACACCGAATGGAGATTTGAAAAATCTTCCCAACGGTTCCACACCGATTGACTTTGCTTACAACATTCACAGTGCAGTTGGAAATAAAATGGTAGGTGCCAGAGTCAATGGAAAGATGGTCAACATTGACTATAAGATTCAAAATGGTGACAGAGTGGAGATTGTAACTTCTAACAACTCTACCGGACCTAGTATGGACTGGCTTAAGATTGTTAAGAGTACACAGGCAAAAAACAAGATAAACCAGTGGTTCAAACTTCAGAATAAGGAAGAAAACATCGTTAAGGGAAAAGAACTTATTGACAAATATTGTAAGTCTAAAGGTATTGTTCTCCAGGATATTCTAAAATCTGAATATATGGAAAGGGTTCGACTGAAATACAGTTATAAAGAGTGGGATTCCCTTGTAGCGTCTGTGGGACACGGGGGACTGAAAGAAGGTCAGATCGTCAATAAGCTTGTAGAAGAATATAATAAAGAGCACAAGACGGAAGTTACAGATGAGGACATTCTGAACAGTACAAATGAAACAAAAAGAGAAAGTATTACCCACACATCCAAAAGCGGAATTGTTGTTGAGGGGATGGATGATGTGGCAGTCAGATTTTCCAAATGCTGTAGTCCTGTTCCGGGTGATGAGATTATTGGTTTTGTTACCAGAGGAAGAGGTGTATCCATTCACAGAACAGATTGTATTAACATAATCAATCTGCCTGACATTGAACGTGGAAGACTGATTGAGGCAAGCTGGGCTGCGGATGAAGGCAAGCAGGATGGAAAATATATGACAGAAATTGTTATTTATGCTCATAACAGAGTGGGTATTTTAACGGATTTGTCGAAGATATTTACAGAGAGAAATATTGATGTTAACAGCATCAACAGCAGAACCAGTAAGTCGGAGATTGCTACAATTTCAATGTCCTTTGCAATTCAGGGGACAGAGGAATTAAATAGTCTAATTTCAAAGATAAGAACAATTGACAGTATTATTGACATAGAAAGAAATATAGGATGATAACTTTATGTATAATTTTATAATTAGGAGAGTTATATGACTGAAATAGAAGTAAGAAATATATTGGTAAGCGAATGTTATACCAATTGCTATCTTTGCAAAAATAAAGGAACAGGGGAAGGGTTTATCGTTGATCCGGGTGGAAATGAATTAAAGATTTCTACCAATGTTAGCAAAATGGAAATGAAACCTGTGGCTATCCTTTTGACGCATGGGCATTTTGACCATATTGAGGCAGTGGAAGCATTAAAGAAAAGATATGGCATTAAAGTGTATGTTTCTAAAGAGGAAGACCGGTTAATGCTGGATAACCGCATGAATTTATCTTCATTTTTCGGTGAACCGATATCAGTATGTGCAGATGAATTTGTGACAGATGGACAAAAACTTACTATTGCAGGGATTGATATGAAATTCATACTGACACCGGGACACACACCGGGAAGCGGATGTTATTATCTCAAGGAAAATGAAATATTATTCAGTGGAGATACCCTGTTTCATGCCAGCCGTGGAAGAACCGATTTTCCGGGTGGAAGTGAGGCGGCAATTATGAAATCTATCAGAGAAAAATTGCTGGTACTTCCCGAAGAAACTGAAGTTTTTCCGGGACATAATGACAGCACAACAATAGGTGCGGAAAAGGTGTATTATTAATGATAGACATTCAGATAACACCGGCGTATTTTGAATATGATGTACAGTCTTTGGTTCAGGCTTTCTATCCGGCACATCCCTTTAAGGTAAATGGCACGGTGGAAGAAAGTTATAGAAAATTAAAGGTAATGTATGACCGTGATATGGTAACTGTTCAGTTATATGACAGAAATAAAAAGCTTTTTGAAGAACATTCAAAGTGGAATTGCTCTGGAATTTTTGATGGAGAAAAATCCGAAAATATTGACAGAAGAGAGACGAAGAATGTTTTAAAAAAGCTTTTGTATCGTTTATTATCCAAAGATACACAAGTGGAGCTTCCCTGGGGCAATTTAACAGGAATACGTCCGGCAAAAATTCCGGGAATGCTTTTCGAGCAGGGACTTAAAGAAATAGAAATCAGGCAGATTATGAAGGAGACATACCTTATTTCTGATGAAAAACTTGATTTGGCGATGGATATTGCAAAAAGAGAACAAAAATTGTTGACAGATATTAATTATCAGGATGGATATAGCTTGTATGTGGGAATACCTTTTTGTCCAACTACCTGTCTGTATTGCTCTTTTACTTCTTATCCGATTTCTCTGTATAAAGACAAGGCAGATGATTATATTTCTGCATTAATAAAGGAGATAGAATTTCTGGGAGAAAAACTGAAGGGCAGAGAATTGAACACGGTCTATATCGGAGGTGGAACTCCCACCACATTAATTCCGGCACAGATCGACCGGCTGATTACTGCGCTGAAGTTAAATTTTGATTTTGATACAGTAAAGGAATTTACGGTTGAGGCAGGAAGACCGGATAGCATAACAAGAGAAAAACTCCTGACACTTAAAAAGCATAACGTATCCAGAATATCCATTAATCCGCAGACAATGAATCAGACAACACTAGATATCATTGGCAGAAAACATACAGTAGAACAGGTAAGGGAAGCTTTTGATTTGGCAAGAGAATGTGGCCTTGATAATATAAATATGGATTTTATTGTGGGGCTTCCCGAAGAAAATGAGGAGATGGTTCGATGTTCCATGGAAGAGGCAATGAAATTAAATCCGGAGGGAATTACAGTCCATTCTCTGGCAATAAAACGTGCATCAAGGCTTAATATTCAAAAGGAAGATTATTCTGGAATGCATATGGAAAACAGTACCCGGCTTATGAATATCACAAAAGATTATGCGGAAAAAATGGGAATGAAACCATATTATCTTTACAGACAGAAAAATATGACCGGGAATCAGGAGAATGTAGGATATTCCAAAGAAGGTTACGAGGGATTATATAATATTCTTATGATGGGAGATTATCAGAATGTGTGGGCTGTGGGAGCAGGTGCGGTTACAAAGCTGCTTTCCCGGGATCGAAAAGAAGGCAGACGCATAGATACCCTGAAGAATGTGGATCAGTACATTGAAAGAATTGATGAAATGATTGCCCGGAAGGCAAAAGTTTTTGAAACAATAGATGAAAAGTAATTAAAATTTTAAATTTGCATGAAACGAAGGAAAAGTTTTTATTCAATGGGTTGTTAATTATGGCAAAAAATAGTAAAATTTAGGATTGTGAACAGATAGTATATGAGTGTTTACACGTGGAAATCCAGTAAAAGGAGAAATAACATGGCATTAAGCAAGAAACCGGTTACCGGAATGAAAGATATTCTTCCGGAGGAAATGAAAATAAGAAATTATGTACAGAATGTAATTAAGGATACATATAAGGCGTTTGGTTTTACACAGATTGAAACACCTTGTGTGGAAAATATTTCAAATCTGACAAATAAGCAGGGTGGAGAAAATGAAAAATTAATCTTTAAGATTTTAAAAAGAGGAGAAAAATTAAATCTTGAGACAGCCCGGACAGAAGGGGATGTTGTTGATAATGGGCTCAGATATGATTTGACGGTTCCTCTTGTAAGATATTACTCAAAAAATGCAAATGATCTGCCTTCGCCATTTAAGGCATTGCAGATGGGTAATGTGTGGAGAGCTGACAGACCCCAGAGAGGGCGTTATCGCCAGTTTATGCAGTGTGATATTGATATTCTCGGTGATCCAAGCAATCTTGCCGAAATCGAATTGATTCTCGCCACAACAACTACTCTTGGAAAGCTTGGTTTTAAAAATTTTCAGATTCGAATTAACGAGAGACGAATATTAAAGGCTATGGCTGCCTACAGTGGTTTCCCTGAGGACAGTTATGACAGTGTATTTATTATTCTTGATAAGATGGATAAGATTGGACTGGATGGGGTAAAGGAAGAATTAATCAGGTATGATTTTTCACCAGAGTCCGTAGAGAAATATACACAGTTATTTGAAGAAATAGAGAATCAGGACAATCCGATTGAGTACCTCTCAGAAAAACTAGGGGACTATATGGAAGATGATGTTAAGCAATGGATGACAGAAATCATCGACAGTGTTAAGGCGACAAAATCTTCTGATTTTGAGATTGTATTTGATCCAACTCTGGTCAGAGGAATGTCCTATTATACAGGAACGATTTTTGAAATTGCCATTCCTGAGTTTGGTGGAAGTTGTGGCGGCGGTGGACGTTATGACAAGATGGTGGGTAAGTTTACGGGACATGATGTGCCGGCTTGTGGATTTTCCATTGGATTTGAAAGAATTGTTCTCTTATTGATGGAACAGGGATTCCAGATTCCTGAAGATTTTCAAAAAGTAGCATATCTGATTGAAAAAGGTGTTAATGGACAGGCACTCTGTGATGTGATTGCTCAGGCTCAGGAAGAGAGAAAGAAGGGAACGCAGGTGCTTGTAACAAGAATGAACAAGAACAAAAAGTTCCAAAAGGAACAGTTGAATATACAGGGATACAATGATTTCAGAGAATTCTATAAGAATCCTTTGAAGTAGTGAAGAGATAGCAGTGAACAATTAAGGCATCATGTGTGCGGACAAAAATTTATAGACCGTTGGAAGAAGTAAATAGTGAACAGGGAATTTTATAACTCTTCACTGTTTATTCTTTGCTTAAGTGATGACGCATGAAATGAGGAGGAATATATATTATGGCAGAGTCAATGCAGGGACTTCACAGAAGTCACAGATGCACAGAAGTATCAAATAAAAATATTGGAGAAACGGTTACCGTTATGGGCTGGGTTCAGAAAAGAAGAAATTTGGGAAGTCTTATTTTCATAGATTTAAGAGACCGTTCCGGTTTATTACAGCTTGTTTTTGATGAGAATGACGGAGATGTTTTTGAAAAAGCAAAAGAACTTAGAAGTGAGTTTGTGATTGCCGCTGTTGGTAAAGTAAGAAAGCGTGACGGTGCAGTGAATGATGCCATGGAGACAGGAGACATTGAGGTTACAGTTGATACACTTCGTATTTTGTCAGAATCGGATACACCTCCGTTTCCGGTTGAGGAAGATTCCAACACAAGAGAAGAATTAAGACTGAAATACAGATATCTTGATTTGAGAAAGCCGCACCTGCAGAAAAATCTTAAGATGCGTAGTGATATAACCACATTTATCCGAAAGTTTATGGCAGAGGAAGGATTCCTTGAAATAGAAACACCTACTCTTTGCAAGAGCACACCGGAAGGAGCGAGAGATTATCTTGTTCCAAGCAGAGTTCATCCGGGAAGTTTTTATGCACTGCCACAGTCACCACAGTTATATAAGCAGCTTTTGATGTGTTCCGGTTATGACCGATATCTGCAGATTGCAAAGTGTTACAGAGATGAGGATCTGAGAGCAGACAGACAGCCTGAATTTACACAGGTGGATATGGAACTTTCCTTTGTAGATGTGGATGATGTTATAGATGTCAATGAAAGGTTAATGCAGGGATTATTTAAGGAAATTCTGGACATAGATGTTCTGCTGCCATTTCCAAGAATGACATGGCAGGAAGCAATGGACAGATATGGTTCCGACAAACCTGATACGCGTTTTGGAATGGAACTTATAAATGTTACTGACGTAGTAAAACATTGTGGATTTGGTGTATTTTCAGGTGCGATTGAAAACGGTGGTACAGTAAGAGGTATCAATGTCAAAGGACAGGGAGCAATGCCTAGAAAGAAGATTGACAAACTGGTTGAATCTGCCAAGGGAAACGGTGCAAAGGGTCTGGCTTACCTTGCAATTAATGAGGATGGAACATACAAATCATCTTTTGCAAAGTTTATGACAGAAGAAGAATTGGAGCAACTTGTTAAAGCGATGAGCGGTGAAGCAGGAGACTTATTGTTATTCGCCGCAGACAGAAATAAGATTGTATGGAATGTTCTCGGCGCCTTAAGACTGGAACTGGGCGAACAGTTAGAATTAATTGATAAGAATAAATTTAATTTCCTTTGGGTTGTTGAATTCCCACAGTTTGAGTGGTCTGATGAACAGGAAAGATTTATTGCAATGCATCATCCGTTTACAATGCCTATGGAAGAGGATTTAGAATATCTGGAAACAGATTTAGGCAGGGTTCGTGCCAAGGCATATGATATTGTGCTGAACGGTTCTGAAATTGGTGGTGGAAGCGTGAGAATTCATCAGGCTGATATTCAGGAGAAAATGTTCAGGGCATTGGGCTTTACAAA
>JAUUNJ010000011.1 GCA_030844625.1 Roseburia sp.
TGATTTACCGTAACATAATCGTCTTTTTGTGATTTAAGATACTGTCTGATATATTCCTGTTGTTTTGTTTTATATTTCCCCGCCATAGTCATTCCTCCTATTAGGTAAATATCTGCCTGGCTCATCTCTCTTGCAAAATGAAAATCTTTTTCATTTTACACTGACACTGTTTAAATGTCAACGAATTTGAAAATGTTTTTCATTTTTATCGGACAGAAAAATTCACAGAACCTTTCTGTCCAATAAAAAAACCGCCAGCCACTACTGTGACTGACGGCATATATTCTAAAATTATATTGTTATTACTCCTGCTGGAATTTTAATATTTTCATTCTTGCACATATAAAAAGCATCTTTTCCAATATATTTCAGGCTCTTTGGTAATGTAACATCTGTCAGTTTATCACACATTGCAAAAGCCTCTTCCCCGATTGTTTGCACACCCTCAGGAATTACAACTTTTTCAAGTTTGGATTTTTCATTGGTATAATATCTTCTGTTTCTAAAAGCTCTTGGTGCAATTTCTTTTACATTTGAAGGAATTATCACTTCCTGATCATTTCCAATATATCTGATCAGCACTCCATCATCTGTAATATACATATTGTTAACAACCTTAATCTTTTCCGGAAGCTGTTTTGCTATTTCCTCAATGGAAATTAAATTTTTCTTTTCATCAGGATAGAAATTATACATATAATCAAAAGTATCTACCAATGTGACAATACTCTTTGAATCTAACTTCTTTGTCTTAATAACAAATTCATCAATTGCCATTTCATCTACATTATCATAACTGGTCCTATAACTTGTATTATCTATTCTTTCCACCGTTTCAGGAATTGTGACCTTCACTAATTCCCTGCAGAGAGCTACATCCCTGTCATCATCCAAATAATATCCATATAAAATTGACTGAAGGCAGAAATCTGTACAGCCGTTTTCGATTACAAGTTCTTTTCTTCCGCTTGGTACTCTGACAATCTTCTTTCCATCCTTTGAATAAATAACACCCTTAATGCTCTTATATTTCGTATCTTTCTTACTAACATATAAGTTATCTGCATAACAATAACTTACATTTTTCACCGAAAGTTTGGTGTTAAAGGTTACATTCTTAACCTTTGACATAATTCCGCACCATTCCCCGTCCCCGGCTTTCACCTTAACTTTAAATTTGCCCGGTATTGTAATGTTTTTTAATTTCTTACATCCGACAAATGCTTCGTTTCCTATAGTTTTTACACTGGTTGGAATGGTGATTTTTTTAATGGATGTGTTTTCAAAACTATGCCATCCAATGGTTTTTACTGTCTTTGGAATCGTCACTGTCTTTAAATTTTTACATCCCGAAAATGCATATTTGGAAATATAAGTGATACCCTTTTTAATTACAACTTTTTTAATCTTCTTGTTGTTCTTAAATCTCATACTGTCAGGCATCCTGCCTTTTCCTCTAATTGTCAATGTTCCCTTTTTCAGTTCGTACGTTACTTTTTTCTTTGTTTTCTTTGTTGCTGCCTGGGTATTGGTTACGGACACCAGCGTAACTGTCAATGCTAAAAGAAAAACTATTACAAATGCTTTTGATATTTTTTTCATGCTGCGTCCTCCTTTTTAATTACCATTTACCTTGTATGCTTTTACAACTTCATTATTTGCTTTTATTACCACATTCTCATCACATGAGACACCATATCCGGCATACTTACCATATTCATCGGTTCGAATCATGTTCTTATTATTTGTAACATCAAGTTCTTTAATCCTTGTTCCCTCAATATTCAGATAATCCAGATTAGTGTTTTTTGAAATATCAATTGTTGATAATTTTGTATGATTCAATTGTGCTGAATAAAGCTTTGGACAGTTGGATAAATCAATCTGTGAAATTTCGTTATTACCTGCTGTCAAATGGAATAATTCCTTTAGATTTGTTACATCCAGTTTGGTTAGTTTATTTTGGGAACAATCTAAATCGGATAACTTTGTCAGCCTACTTAAATCAAGGGTTAATAATTGATTTCCACTACACTCCAGACTTTCTAAGCTCGTCAAATTACTCAAATCAAGTTTTTCTAACTTATTATTATTACAATCAAGTATCGTTAACTTTTTATTGTTCTTAAGATTTAATTTCTCTAAACTGTTATGATCAACGCTCAGACAATCAATTCTGGTGTTTTTACTGAAATCAATATTCCTGATTTTTTCATTGCCTTGTATCATAACAAATGTTAACTGCTTATTATTTTTCAAATTCAGTTTAGAGAGATTGGTGTTTGTAATCCACAGCCGTTTTAATTTCTTGTTTTTTGTCAGGTTGGCCTTCTTTAATTCTTTTCCTTTCATTGTGAGAGAAGTAAGATTTTTCAGTTTTGTTATATCCACATTCTTTGTTTTTCCACTGATTTCAACACTTGTTAATTTTTGATTTTTTCCAAACCTGATCTTGCCAGTTTTTGAATTACTTATAAACTCCTTCAGTTTTTTATTGCCAGAAACAGTTATGGTTTTTATTTTACTGCTGGTAATGTTTACACTCTTTAATTTTTTTATTTTACTAATGCTTATGTTTCCTGCTTTTACATTAGATAAATATATCTCCTTCACTTCTTTACATTGGTTAATCTCTGAGAAATTTTTTAATTTTACTTTCTGTTTTTCTCCAGTAATATAAATGGTTTCAATCGCCTTAAGTTTGGAAATACCTTTTAGATTAATCGTACCTTTTTTTACATGAATATAAAGTTCCGCACCCTCTTCCTGATTTTTCTGCTCCATAATACTGATAAGTCCATCGTTATTATCATCTATTGCCTTTAAAGTCTTTCTTAAATTGGCATCCGGAAAATTAGTCTTATTAAGTTTTACCCCTTCATATTGCTGGGAATTCAGATCTGCCTTTACTGTTACATTAAAACCTGCTCCGACTGCTGACATCATCGCAAACATCATGGTTGTTGCCAAAACTTTTCTAAATGTCTTCATATTTTCCTCCCTCCTAATAATAACTTTGTTTTTCATACGCAACCTGTTTTACTTAAATCCCTTTTTTCATAACCCAACCTGCGCGTTTTTGATATAACATTGAACTGTTATAATTATTAAACGCAAGTAAATCTGTTTTTATCGCACAATTTAATTATATATGCTATAATTTTTATTATACTTTCAGAAAGGGTGCAAAATATATGAAACTTATAAACATGCAAACTACTTTGCCTGTAAGTAAAGTAGAACAGAATTTAAAAAAGGAATCAAAATATTATTTATCCGGTGATGAAAGTTTTAACGAATGGTCACTGACGAAATATAATAAAAATCAAACCGGAATACATGTATCATATGACGAAAAAATAAAAAAAATCTGTGCTTATTATGAGGACGGAGCAGAACATAACAATTTTTTAATTCCTCTTACCCAGATTTTTACAGGAAAAATTAAAGCAAAGAATGGTATGACTTTTATTAAAGGACGAATTAACCTTTCCCCTCTTTTTAACATTCCCATCTTTCTTATATTCCTGGGACTGACTATTATGTATGAGGTTTTTGAACCACAAAGAAGTATTATTGGAACTATATATATTCTCTTTATTGTATATTTTCTTTTTATAAAGAAAACATATCGGGATCTTGACAATAAAATCTCCATTTACCTGAATGCCTGTACCTATGGTTCTAAAAAGGTAAAGAAAAGCAATCCTAACAGGAAAAAAGGAAAATGGGCTGGCAGACACTATTAGGACGAAAATTTTTAAACCTTCCTGTTTCATATATCTGAAACAGGAAGGTTTTATTTTTTGTAACTCACTCTTCACACAAAAGATATTTCTCTATTGCCTCTGCACATCCGTCATGATCACAATCAGAAACCATCACATCGCAAATTTCCCTTACTGTATCATTGGCATTACCCATCGCCACAGAAAGACCTGCTGTTTTCAATATCTCAACATCATTGTATGAATCGCCTACAGCAATTGTTTGTTCTATGGAAATCCCAAGGTGTTCACACAGCTTTACCAGCCCTATTCCTTTGTTCACTCCCTTTGCCGATATCTCAACAGATGTTTTTTCCGCATCAATTAATACCAAATCCAACTCTTCAAGCCTTTCTTTGGTTTTGTCCCTTTCCTCAGCATTAACATGGTAAATATTAAACTTTTCCACCGGAAAGCTGTTTTCATCATAAAATGCCCAGATATCATCCACTTTTTTAGCTACTTTTTCAAACAACGGTATGTAATTTCCCATTTGAAAATGTTCCATATTCTCATAGTCACTTTTCTGTACGATGGAATCATTTGTCATAATATGAGGCATACTGTCTTCCATTTTGGCAATCCTTAATATTTTTTTTACCTTATCCACAGGGATAGCATTGGAATAAATTTCTTTATTTTCTTTTAAATCATAAACCTGTGCGCCACTGACACAGTTAATATATCGAAGTCCCGGTATCTGCTCTATGTAACCGGAAAGCTCTGCAACACATCTGCCCGTAGACAGAATTACCTCTTTACCGCTGTCAACTGCCTTACTAATCATTTCCAAACTTTTGGGTAAAATCTTTTTATCTGAATTTAAGAGCGTTCCATCCATGTCAAATGCTATTAATTTATATTTACTCATGCCTTTTACCTCCTGTTATTTATTACCGGCAACACATACAATATTTTTCATATAATATCAATAGTCTACAATATAAAACATCCACCTGCAATAATCAAATTGCAGGTGGATGTTTTATATTGTATTATTTAACCTGACTGTAAATATCATCTGTCAGTTTCTTTATAATTTTTTCAACCTCTGTAACTGCATCATCTACCGGTGTCTTCTGCTTATCAATGACCTTGTCACGGGTTGAAATTTCCACAGCGTTTTCTGCAAGGTTTCTTGGACTTACCACAACTCTTACCGGAACCCCCAGAAGGTCTGCATCTGCAAACATAGCTCCAGGTCTCACCTTTCTGTCATCATAAATCACTTCAATTCCCTTATTCTGGAGTGTTTCATAAAGTTCATCCGCCTTAGCCTTACATTCCCCATCATCAGAACGTAAACAGCAGAGATGTACCTGCCAAGGTGCAATGGTAATCGGCCAGATTGGACCATAATCATCATGTCTTACTTCACAAATAGAAGCCGCCATACGACCAACACCTATTCCATAACATCCCATAATCGGATAGTGACTTTCACCGTTCTCGTCTGTATATGTGAAATTCATTGACTCGGAATATTTTGTGCCAAGCTGGAAGATATTACCAACTTCAATCCCTCTTGAAATATTAATAGAAGGCTTTCCGCATTTCGGACAGATACCACCTACAGAAATTTTTGCCAGGTCAAGATATTCAACTTTGCCGTAATCTCTCTCCACATTAAATCCCTGATAATGTGCATCTGCTTTATTGGCACCTGTTACAAGATAATCAATACCTTCAACAGAATTGTCAAACAATACGGTAATCTTATCGGAAAGTCCTACAGGTCCGATAAATCCTGCTGTAAGTTCACAGTCATCTGTAATAATTGCCGGATGAATTGCCTCCCCAACAGCATTGGTAAGTTTTGTTTCATTAATATCCAAATCACCGCGAATAAATGCAACAATATAACTGTCATCTGCATTTCTCTGGTAAACCACTGCTTTACATGTGTTTTCAGCAGGAATATTCAGGAAATCACAAAGTTCCTCAATGGTACCTGTTCCCGGTGTGGCAACCTCCTCCATATCCGCCAGAGGAATTTTGTTTTCATTTTTAATAATGCTTGCTGCTGCTTCCACATTCGCACTGTACCCACATTCCGGGCAGATTGCAATGGAATCCTCTCCGGCTGGTGTAAGAAGCATATATTCATGGGAAATACTTCCCCCCATCATACCGGAATCTGATGCCACAATGGCAACCTCCGGAATACCGCATCTTGCAAAGATTCTTGAGTATGCGTTATATACCTTTTCGTAATACTGCTCCAGATCTTCCTGTGATGTGTGGAAAGAATATGCATCTTTCATGGTGAACTCGCGGACACGGATCAATCCTGCCCTTGGTCTCGCCTCATCACGGAATTTGGTCTGAATCTGATAAATCATAAACGGATATTTTGCATAACTGTTGGCATATTCTCTTACCAACTGAACAGATGCCTCTTCATGTGTCATTCCAAGAACCATCTTGCTTCCTGTTCTGTCTGTAAATCTGAGAAGCTCAGAACCAACGCTTTCATATCTTCCCGACTCCTCCCAAAGGCTTCCAGGTAATGTTACAGGAAACAGAACTTCCTGTCCGTCTAATTTATCCATTTCATCACGGATAATATTTTCTATTTTTTGAGAAATACGTTTCATTGGCGGGAATTGGGAGTAAATACCGTTGGCTACATTTTTGATATAACCTCCTCTTACCATTAATGCATGACTGTCAATAAGACAATTGGCAGGTCTTTCCTTAAATCTGTCGCCAATAAGTTTTGATAATTTCATTTCTCTTCTCCTTGTAATTTGATAATTTTAATAGTCTTTTTTACTGGAAATAGTTTAATACACTTTATCTTAAAAATCAACTATACGCTGTTTAAATTAGAATCATTATTCCTTTTTCATTTTTTGTTTATCTATGTTCTTGTGAGAATCAGAAAACTGTTAAATACATTAATTTCTCCATATCCCCACTGCCTGCTTGGATAAACAATATCTCTTTCTCTGCCCGCACCCCTTATCAGATAATTCTTAATGTAATTGGTTTTCATATAAATTTCATTCTGCTGAACAATCCCCCATTGAAGCATTTGGGCACAGCATCCTGCTGCCATTGCCGCTCCCACTGAAGTTCCTGACTTTCTGACAAAATTCTGGGCAGTTCCCGGTCCATATACATTCACAGAAGGTGCCACCACATCCGGTTTCACCCTGTTATCTGTTGTAAACCCTCTCCCTGACTGTGGATAAATACTATTTGTAACATGATTGAACCCACCAACTGTTATGATATTTGAAGCAGAAGACGGCGGTGTTATTGTAATTTCCGGGTCCGGTTTCAAAAAGTATGTGTCTACATTAGTAAACTGCCTAAGGCCCGCCCAGATGTTAAATCTTCCTGACAAGATATTGTTTCCATAAACCCTTATTGTCCATATTCCCGGAGAGGGATTGATAAATCTCATAAAAATAAGTTCTGCTCCAACTCCCGATTCCACCAGACTATAATCTACATCTATCATTGTTCCTTCCAGAAGAAAATTCAGCCTGCTGCTTGTATCTTTTCTGGCAGGTATTCTGGGAACGCTTTCTCCTAATGGCGAAACAAAGGAAACAGAAAATACATCCGGGGAATTTCCCCACAGTTCAAGTACAAACCCCTTATTCCTCTCACCTACTCTGATTTCCACCTCATCAACCTGATTGTCTTCTACAACTCCTCCATAATGCAATCTTTCGTTTCCTTCATTGCCGCTGCACACTACCACACAGTTACCGATAATCTGTCCTATTTCATTTAATAGCTGGGACAGCGGCGAACCGCCTGCTCTGGAACCGCTGCCGGTACCCACTCCCAGAACAATAACAACAGGTTTTTTATATTGTTCCTTTAAATCCATTAAATAGGAAACAGCCAGCATAATATCATTCTCCTGATATGCCGGCTCATCTGTATCTATAAGAAAATATTCCCTTAAGTATTGCTTTGCCGGTTTCAGCTTTACCATCGCAATCAGACTGGCGGGAGCTGTTCCTATAAAATCATTTTGTTCATCATATCTGCCGCATGCCACTCCTGCCATAAATGTACCATGTCCTATTGTGTCTCTATGCGGCACTACCTCTTCCGGATTTTCACTGCTCAACGCCCTGTTAATATCCTCCATTGTATATTCACTTCCATAGTCAAACCCTTTCGGATGATTCCCACTGTGATCTGTCTGGTCCCATATTCCCACAATTCTAGTCTGTCCTGTGGCGTTTCGAAACATATCGTTGGTATAATCAATTCCCGTATCAATAAATCCTATAATTACGTCCTGTCCGGTAAGTTCAAATCCGGTCTGATTCTGAAGCCTGATTGCTCCTGTGGAAGCCGTTGCAGTGGTATCCATTAATCCATAAATTTTAGGAATAGCGCTGTAAGGATAATTTTCAACATTTAAGGCAGCCATATTTTCCAGTTTTCCATATAAAGAAACATATCTGTTGTTAATAAACTGAGGACAGTTTTCTATATATTGCTCTAATACATTTTCTCTGTTAATACTAAATTCCCCTATAAAATCAGCATATTCTTCCGAAGTAATTATATCTGCACATTCCGCCATAAAATTTCCTCTTATTAATCATTCTTTTTATAATATGTTTCTGATTTGTTTCTTAATAACTTTTTCTTGTAAATATGAAATAATTACTTTTGCCGAAAAAATGTTAAATACAATAGAATGACAGACAACTGCGGAAAGAAGATGCTAACATAAGATATAATCTAAAAGCCGGAACTTGTTACATATGAAAAAAGACCATTTCCTTTTTGAAAATGGTCTTATTCCATATACTATAATCACCCGGACTTTTATCTTATGTCAACAGGTCCTGACCTCTCATTCCAATGACCGGTCCACCCGTTCCTTTAATATACTCCTCTGTAATCTTCACCGTACCGATGTTATCATCTTTGGGAATCTCATACATAATATCCAGCATAAACTCTTCAATAATCGCACGCAATGCTCTTGCACCCGTCTTCTTCTCAATTGCCTTTTGGGCAATTGTTCTCAGTGCACCCTCTGTGAAATCCAATTTGACCTCATCTAATTCAAGCAATTTCTGATACTGCCTGATAATGGCGTTCTTAGGATCTGTAAGAATTTTAACAAGCATATCTTCCGTAAGCCCCTCTAATGTAAATACAATCGGAAGTCTGCCCAGAAATTCCGGTATCATTCCAAATTTTCTAAGGTCTTCGGCAGCCACCTTTTTTATTATATCCGGATCATTATCATACTTATCAATCAAATCGCTCTTAAAGCCAATGGCTGCCTGCTTATTAAGTCTTTCCTTAATAATATTCTCCAGATCAGGAAACGCACCACCACAAATGAAAAGTATGTTCTTTGTATTAATTGTAGCAAGAGGTACCATAGCATTTTTACTTGTGGCACCAACAGGTACTTCAATTTCACTGCCCTCTAACAGTTTGAGCATGCCCTGCTGAACAGACTCTCCACTGACATCTCTGCTGCTTGTCGTCTGTTTCTTGGCAATCTTATCTATTTCATCAATAAAGATAATCCCGGTTTCTGCTCTTTCTACATCATTGTCCGCTGCTGCAAGAAGTTTTGAAACAACACTTTCAATATCATCACCTATATATCCCGCCTCAGTAAGAGATGTAGCATCCGTAATGGCAAGAGGTACATCAAGCAGCTTTGCCAATGTCTTTACCAGATATGTTTTTCCACAGCCTGTAGGTCCAATCATAAGCATATTAGACTTTTCAATTTCTATTTCGTCCATAGTGTTTGTAGCTACACGTTTATAATGATTATAAACTGCTACAGACATAACTTTCTTTGCATAGTTCTGACCAATGACATAATCATCCAGCTTTCCCTTGATAACATGTGGGGCAGGAATCTTGTTAATATCAATAACCGGAGCTTCTTTCTTCTCGCCTGTCTTTTTCTTCTTCAGCTTCTGCTTCTTCGGAATCTCATGTCTTAAATCATCACTTGTCATCATATGAACCCCTGGCATATTTAGCAATTCCTTTAATTCATCCTCGCTGATATTAACATTCATGCCAATATTCTGAAAGCTGTTAAAGCTTTTCTGGAGACAATCTGTACACACGCAAATCCCTCCCGGCATATCAATCATCTTTCCCGCTTTACTTTCAGGTCTCCTGCATACATAGCATATTTTTTCATAATCATCCTCTTTGTCATTATCGGTTGAAGGATTCTCCACATGCTCCATCTTCATATCTTCGTTTTCTAATATATCTTTATCCATTGTTTCTCTCCAAAATATTTTCAATTCTTTTATCTTGGTAAGTTTATCACATATTACGACAAAATAAAACACACAGACGAGAGAAACATTATTTTCCTGTTTCTCCCGTCTGAAAAAATTTAACCCTTTCAATTATAATATTTATTGATTGTTTTGAACTACGCTTTTATCTCCCAGTGTTACAGTAACATCTTTTTCTTTGTATTGCTGTCCTGAATTATAAGCTACGGTTACCTTGACTTTCTCTCCTGCCTTGTAATACTCTAATATATTCTGCAGTGATGCCATGGTCGTTACTGTCTGTCCATCAAACTTGGTAATTACATCGTATTGCTTAATTCCCGCTTTATCTGCCGGACTGTCTTCAACTACCGTCTGTATACAGAGACCTATAGGCAAACCATACTGCTGTGATTCTTCTTCTGTAACAGGATAACCGCTAAGTCCCAGATAGCCTTTTTCGTCATCGCTTACCTTCTCTCTTGTTTCCTTAGTTTCAAGGGTACTGATAATACTCTTCACTGAAGAAATAGGTATTGCAAATCCCATTCCTTCAACGCTGGCACTTGTGTAATCTCCACTTGATGAATACTTTGCAACGTTAATACCAATTACTTCACCCTGTGCATTCAGTAATGCGCCACCACTGTTACCGCCATTAATGGCTGCATCTGTCTGAAGAAGTTTCATTGTCTTGTTCTCAATTGTTGCTTCTCTGTCTTTCGCACTGATGACACCTGTTGTTACAGATTGTCCATATCCAAGGGCATTACCTATGGCAATGACACCTTCACCAACTTTCACAGAATCTGAATCACCTAAAGTAGCCTTTTTAATGTTCTTTAATGTACTATCACTAATATCCTTTAATTTAACCGCCACTACTGCAATATCTGCATTAGAATCTGTTCCTTTAATATATCCGTCTACAGAATCTTCAGATTCTTCTCCATTAAACTGAATTTTAAGACTGTCTGCTCCTTCTACCACATGATTATTCGTCACGATAAGCAATTCTGAGTCTGTCTGATCAACAATAATTCCTGAACCGGCAGCTTCCTCTTCATAAGAATTATTACTGTCCCCTTTTCTTCCGCCAAAATAATATTCAAAGATATCATTTGTATAATCATTGGAAGCTTCCACCAAAGTTTTACTTGTAATGGCAACCACAGATGGCATTGCACTGTCCACAACTGAAGATGCGTCTGTTACAAATACTCCACTGGAAGAACTGCTGTCTGTTGAACCGCTTTCAACTTTTGTAGAACCGATATCTTCATAATTTCCACTGTCTTCTGTCTGCTCTGAGTTAGATTTGTTAGAGGTTATTTTATCTATATCAGAAGAATTTATGTTATTAAATGTTGTGGCGATAGTTACTCCAAGGGCTGCAACAAGAATAACTGCTGCTACTATAACTGCTACTACAACCATTGGAGTCTTATTTTTTCTTTTATTATTTTTGTTCCAATCCTGATTATAATCATTTCCTGAATTATCATAATTACCACTTGTATTGTTCTGTGAACTGTTATAATAACTGTTATTATTGTCACCGGAATTATTGTAATAACTGTTGTTATTATCTTCCCCGGAGTTATTGTAATAGCTGTTGTTATTTTCTTCCCCGGAGTTATTGTAGTAATTGTTATTATTATTTTCGGAATCATTATAATTTCCGTTATTATTTTCGTTATTGTACATTTCTTTATTCTCCTTTCCCAATCAACATTTTGTTGTTTTGATTTCTATATAAAGTTTAATTTTTATATGTGATTATTTTGTGTTCTATTTGTTAAAAACCTACGATTATTCTTTGTTAAATCTTTGAATTTCCAAACTGTATCAACATATTTTACTGATCTACCAATTACTGTCCACACAAATACAGGACATACTACTATAGTATGCCCTGATTGTTTACTTGAAAAACATCTAAAACAACCTTTTCTTTTTAGTAAAAATCACTCTTGCCTTTATCATCATAATCATAGTCTGTATTTTCATCATCATTTTGGTTTGCTGTTTCATCTGTATTTGTACCCACATCCGTTGGGTTATATCCACCTTCCGTATTTTCATTTACTCCGGTATATCCTGCCACATAACTGTCTACAGACTGAACATTAGATGTTGGCTGATATTCCTTTTCTCCATACAAATACTCATGTAATACCGATACGTTAGCACTTACTCCTTTTGGAATTACATAACTGGTGCCACTGATTGTTCCTGTTGTAAGCTGGGATGGGAATCCTTCGCTTCCGCTTAACTTAAAATCAAAAATAACCGGAATCAGATTTAAGATTTCTTCAAAAGAAAAACTTGTGGAAATAATCCTATCTTGATCTGTATTCTCATTAAGTACTGTCTGAACCATATCCTGAAGTTCTGATATACTCGCTTTCTTTGCACGCTCTACCAGTTTCATTATAACGGAACGCTGTCTCGCTGCACGACCAAAGTCATTGCTGATTGCTTCGCCTGTATCCGGATCATAGAAAGTAGCTTTTCTTATTCTGCAATAGGTTGTGGCCTGAATTCCATTTAATTTTATGTTCTTACCACTTTTCTTTACCTCCGGTGCATATTTTCCTGTGGAACTGATTGTACTCTTCATATGATGATTCAACTGTGCCACCTCATCATCTGTAAGATTGACCTTAATTCCACCTAATGTATCAATTATTTCTGCAACACCTGCAAAATTAACTGTAACATAATCTGTAATATCCAAATCCAAATTCATATTTAAAGTGTTAATCGCTGCCTCAGGTCCCCCCGCTGCATAAGCTGAATTCACCTTAAAATATTTGTTAAGGCTTCCTGTATTATCATAAATTCCAAGAAGAGTATCTCTGTAAACAGACACCATTTTTACTTCACCGGTTGTGTTGTGAATGCTTACAATTAATATAGAGTCACTGTTGGAAGCATCCACCTCACCATTTCTTGAGTCTACACCAAACATTACAAAATTAGTGTACTCTTCTGAATAGTTGTATTTGAGCTCATTTGTTTTTAATTTTTCGTTATCAAAGTTGGAATCGAAAACACTTTTCGCATATGCCTCACTTCCAAACCAGCTTATAATCTGTTGTCCAACCGATGTAGATGCCAGCTCCTTAACAATTGCTGCCTTTACATTTGGAACAAAAAGTATAATTCCAAAAAGTATTAATAATACGCCAAAAATAACTTCTACTGTAGTAACCAGTCTTCTTAACCGCTTTATCGTTTTCAACTGTTTTTCCGGTGTTTTTGCCTTTTTATTAGAACTCATGGCTTTCTCCAATCACTTTGTTTTTTTATTCTTATCTGTATCCGTTTGGATTATTTTTCTGCCAATTCCATGAATCAGCACACATTTCCCTGATACCATATTTCGCTTCCCAGCCTAATTCTTTCTTTGCCAGAGAAGCATCGGAATAACATTCTGCGATATCACCTGCTCTTCTATCTGTAATAACATAAGGAATATCAACACCACTTGCCTTGCTGAAATTCTCAATTACTTCCAAAACGCTGTATCCCTTACCCGTTCCAAGATTATAAATTTTCACCCCTGGATTTTCTTTTAATTTTTCTATTGCATTCACATGACCAACTGCCAGATCCACCACATGAATATAATCTCTTACACCCGTTCCATCTGGTGTAGGATAATCATTGCCAAAAACATTTACCTGTGGGAGCTGTCCTGTAGCAACCTTTGTGATATATGGCATAAGATTATTTGGAATACCGTTTGGATCCTCTCCAATCAGTCCACTCTTGTGGGCGCCAATTGGATTAAAGTAACGAAGAAGAATTACATTCCATTCATCATCGGCTTTCTGAATATCTGTCAATATCTGTTCCAGCATAGATTTTGTCCATCCATAAGGATTGGTACACTGACCCTTTGGACATTCCTCCGTAATCGGAATAATTTCCGGATCACCATAAACAGTGGCTGATGAACTGAAAATTATATTTTTAACCCCATGCTTTCTCATCACATCACACATTTCTAATGTTCCCGAAATATTATTCTTATAATATTCAAGAGGTTTCTGAACCGACTCCCCTACTGCCTTAAGCCCGGCAAAATGAATCACCCCATAAATATCATTTTCATCAAAGATTCGATTCATTGCCTCTGTATCTGCAATATCTGCTTCATAAAACCTAAGAGTCTTACCTGTAATCTGTTCGACTCTCTTGATGGACTCTCTTGATGCATTGCACAGGTTATCTACAACAACCACATCATATCCGGAATCTAATAATTCCACACATGTATGGCTTCCTATAAATCCTGCGCCTCCAGTAACTAAAATTGTACTCATAATAATTTCCTCCAGCAAATTTATTTTATTTTTATCTTTACACTAACCTGCTCAGTAAGTTCTGTTCCATCAGGGATAACAATTGATAACGGAACTTTTGAAGTTCCTTTGCCATAACCTTTCAGATCGATACTGGCTTTAATACTATTTGCGCTGACTTTTTCCATGACGGACTTTTCTCCCCGTAAGGTCACCTTTACAGACTTTTCTGATATATTTAATGACAATCCATCCTTTAAATTATTGACCTCTATATCTTCTGCCTTAATTGTATAGGTTTTTGTATCCAGCTGATCAATCTCAATTAACACCTGAATCTCAGACTCTCCATCTATTGAAACTCCGTCTGGAAGATATTTACTTAAATCTATTTTTTTCGTAACATCTTTTTTCTCCCCTGCAATATCAATATTGTCATCAATATCCAGCCGTTCAATATCTTTCAATACTTCCTCTGCACCAACTAACTTTACTGTATTCGGAGTCAGAGTAATCTGTGAAATATAATAGCCGTCTGCCGGCTCTCCTACAGAATTAATATTGACAGGAACTTCTTTTTCTTTCAGAATATTTACATAAATTGTAACTTTATTGCTGGACATTTTAATGTTTTTGTCTTTTACCGTCTTGCCTCTTTTATCATATAACACCAACTCACATTTCTGGGAAATGTCTGAACTGTTCTCATCAAGGTCACACACTGCTACCACTCTCGCAATTTTATCAAGAATAGATGTAGGTGCTTTTATATTAATCGTATTTTTTGACAAGGAATAATTCCCCGGTACATAGCCATCCGCTGCCTTTCCATTAAATTCAACTTCCACATGAAATTCCTGTTTTTCTATCTCTTCTACCGAAACTGTTACGGTCTGCATTGACTGTTTTACAATCGTGATTTTTCTACCTATGGAATTACTGTTGGCAGTAACCTCTACCGGAATGGCATTTACTTGTGACAACTCCGCCAGTGACGCCGTTGCCGTAAAATCGTCTGCTGTCAAATTACTTACTATAGATCTCTTTCCTGATACTGTAATATTGACACTGTTTTTCGTCTCAAGATTATACACCATCCCCATATCAGTAATCGTCTCTTCATTTGTCATGGTAATCGGCACATTATATATTATTATGGTTTTTTCAGGGTCACTGACATTCACAACTGCCAGCCAGACAATTGCTGCCACAATAACCGCAGTAATCTTTATACCCCAATTATTCGTCAATGACATCTTTAGTTTGATCATTACGTTCTTCATGGTGACCCCTTCCTTTCCAAAACCTCTTTTTGGTTTTTACTTCTTCTTTTGCCTGCGCCTTCATTAATTCATTTTTTAAAATTGCTGCATCTGCATATCTGATTAACTTTCCTTCTCTGGCAATCGAAATACTTCCTGATTCCTCCGATACAATAATTACTATACAGTCCGTGACCTCGCTGATTCCCAGTCCTGCTCTATGTCTGGTACCCAGATCCTTACTTAATGAAGTACTGTCCGACAATGGAAGATAGCAGGTTGCCGCAATAATTTCATTTCCTTCAATAATAACTGCACCGTCATGCAGCGGAGTGTTTTTTTCGAATATATTAATCAGAAGCTGGCTTGTAATTCTGGCATCTAACTTAATACCTGTTTCAATATACTGCCCCAGATCATGTTCCTGCTTAATTACCATCAAAGCTCCTGTTTTCGCCTTTGCCAGCTCCAGTGTTGCTCTTGTCAGTTCTTCTACTGATTTATCACTGAATCCTTCTTCAGACATATTTCCACCAATCTTTAATAATCTGAAGATTACATTTTTCTTTCCAAGTTCTTCAAGAGCTCTTCTCAATTCCGGCTGAAATATAATTACAATTGCAATAATGCCCACATTTAATGTTTTATTGATAATCCATAAAAGGGTCGTCAAATGAAATAATGATGCCACAACCATGAACAATACAAGTACCGTAATACCTTTTAATAAAAACCAGGCTTTACTCTTTCTAAACCAAAGCATAAGATAATATACTATGACAGCAATTATAATAATTTCCACAACGTCACTGGCATACATAGTTGGTATTGAAAGATATTTTTCTGCAAAATTCTGAACATAATTTAGTGCTGCGCTCATCACATTTCCCCTTTCCGGACACTCTCGTCCTTTTAATATACGATTCTTTATCTATTTTTATTTCATTTTTTAATCCTTTCCAAAAACATTTGGAATAAAATATAATTTTTACTTTGATTTTTTGCTTTGTGTTTTTCTCTTTCGCTGGGCGTTAATTCTTTTAACGTTCATTTCCGGAGCAGTTACATTAATCTTAGGAACTGCCTTTACATAATAATAATACTCATCATCTTCAAACTGTGTATGTTCTGTTCGCGAATAATCCACAGAAAATACAAAAAACTGAAGTATACATGCTAAGAGAATCGATAGCACTGTTCCTACAATAAGCCATAAAATTGAAGTTTGTGTGTTCAAAATAAAACTTCCTACCAAAAGAATGACAAAATTTACAATCCCGCCTGTAAGAATGGCAAAAGTCCACGCATTATTAACAGATGCTCTTTTAATAAGATACACCACAATAATAGTAACTGTAAACGCTACAATGGTTAATGTCATTTCCCTGTTATTTCCAATCATGTCAATAATTGAATTAATACTTGCTGAACTTGTGCTTTCACTGGATATATTGCGAATAGCAACGGCATTATCACTTATTACTTTAATCATAAAATAAATAACTGTTCCACACGCCACTGACACAATAGAAACCGGAGTACAGATTAATCCTGCCGCAATTGGAATGACATATGGTATCTTTAAGAAAAATGCCATTGGTATAATAATCAGGAATGCTCCCTCTCTTGGCGTAAACCGGAAAAATAACAGCAGCATAATCAGCATGCTTATTAACATCAATACTGCCAGTTCTGCAGATAATTCAAAAACATTAACCGTAATAATGGCTGCAAGTCCCACAATAATCATTCCCCAGGGAATAAATGCAAACAATACGGAAATGCCCAACATAACCGGCCACATATTTAACACACTCATATAACCTATATTAAACTTAATCAATACGAGTGCAAGAAATGAAGCAAGAAATTTAAGAACAGGTTTTAAATAAAATTCATGTTCTGCATAAAAGTTCTTTAATTTTTCTTTAAATACCAGTAATCCCATCATTATTATTCCTCGCCTCCTTCATTCAATTCATCAATTATTGCATCATATTCAAGTTCCTGAATTCTATGTAAAGTTTTTAAGTCTCCATTGTATTCTTTAAGATTTTTTCTGATCCGCTTAAACTTATGGGAATAAAAGGCATAGCTGAAAATCATATATAATACAGTCCCAATGACATATATAAGTACCAGCACAACAACCAGTGCTATCAGCCTTCCTGTTGTGGTAAGACCGGATATAACCTTATCTGACTTGTACATAAACCACAATACAAGACAGAGCAGATACGCAACAGTGACACACACAAAAGAACTTAACATCTTTAATGACATATAGTCTCCCCTGAAATATCTGCTGGATTTTATTTCTCTTTTTTGATTTTTCTGCTCATATAACGACAGCTTTGTCATTAGTATAATCTTTTCATTATTAAGCATATAAATCTCCTTAAAACTCTGTTTTTTATTATCGGGCACAGAAACCCATAATTATTTTTTATTCTAACATAATGATTATATTAGTGCAATGAAAAACAGTGAAGCGTTAGGAAATTAAAAATTTCCTAACGCTTCACTGTTCACTATTCGTTCTTTACGCTTCACTGCACCTAAGGCGTAACAACTTTTCCCATAAATAATACATCCTTTGTTGTATTATCCATTATAATGTATCCAAAAGGTCTGTCCAGACTGACCGTTTTTGAAGGTTCCGGTATATATGATGTTGCCTTGCACGACACTGAAGTCACGGCTGCCGCCTTAGTCCCTTCTTCATCCACAATAATCTTACACGCCTGAGAAATATCGGTGGCATAAACAGACTCTGATGTTTGCAGCATATTACCCAATGGATTGGCAGTCCAGTCGAAAATGGATTGAATCCCTGATGTTTTTAAAACTGCGGTTAAAGCCCCATTATCCTCCCAATCATATGTAAACTTAGGCATACTGATATTAACTTTATATTTTCCCGTTTTTGATTTTAAGAAGCTCTCAAGTTCCAAATTTGAAAGTTTAAATTCGCCCTCTATTTTCGGAAGTATGGCTATAAATGAATACTTTTCTTTTTTACCGTAAGTTTTTTCAAATCCAACAGCATAATCATTTTCATAATAAGCATATTCATCGGTATGCATCATATCCACTTTTACTTTTTTACCATCAAATTTTGTAAAGTTTTCTTTTCGTGTATAATTTGCCTCAAAAGGTACTGTCCATTCTCCCTTAAATAATAATGCATTTGTAAGGACAACTGCTGTTTCCTCCGGAATCTCTTTGATTATTTCCTGAATCATTCCTTCGGTATTATTTGATGCCCACTGGTTAATTTCCTGAACTGTACTGTTATCCAATGGAGCCTTTTTCACTTCAGCATTATAATATTTTTTTACTGCATCATTAAAGAAATGCTTAATATTGTAGTCGTCCCTGTACCATACACCGTTTGCAAGCGTAAGCATGGAATCTTTCGCTGCCTGGTTCATCAGTTTTAATGAATACTGATTGTACTCATCAAGCGGCTTGCCCAGATATTTTTCCAAATCTTTCTTCGCATTACTGACCGCTCCATTTGCCACCATTCCAAGTGCCATATTTAAAGACGCTGCACTGATAATGATATTTTTCTTATTATAAAGTTTATCCAGTAAATATTCTGATTGTAATAGTGTAGATCCGTTCACTGACTTTACAGCTTTCTTCACTTTAATCTTACATTTATACTTTTTCCCTTTATATTTGGCTGTAATTGTAACCTTGCCCTTTTTCAGTGCTCTTACTTTTCCTTTCTTAGATACCGTAGCAACCTTTTTATTTGAACTGGACCACTTTACTTTTTTCTTTTTTGCATTCTTTAGCTTAAGCATAATTGTCTGATGTGCCCTGATTGTTGCTTTCTTTTTATTTAAAGATATTTTCTTTTTTTTAGATGCTGCACCTTTGGACTGTTGTGTGGAAGATGCTAATACCTCTGCATTCCCCATTGGAGGTATGTAAGCCGCACACAAAGTCAAAATCAATATGATTGCTGTTATTCTGAATATTTTTTTCATAGGTTTTACCTTCTTTCTTTACAATTTTTGTGATTTTGTTTTTACTCTGTAAGCACCCTGTTCTCGCCCATTTCTATAAAAAATTATTTCTGCATTCATTCTATATATACCCTTTTTCTTAATCTTAAAATTTTTATTCACAAATGCTACACTGCTGTTTTTCACAACACTATATTTTTTGCATTTCTTCCATTTGTTTCCCCGTTTCCTTTGAATTTTAAGAATAATTTTCACTTTGTCCGTTTTTACATAACTTGCCTCTGAAAAAATCATTGCTCTGCCATTTCTCTTTTGATCCATATAAAAATCATAGTTAAGCAATGAAAGGGCATTACTGTCACCGGTAATAGTTGCTCCACAAACAGTTGTGGCCGTAGTCCCCTTTGGAACTGCAGCAGGCATGGCTGAGTTAGTAACATATTGTTGATTATTATCGCTCTCCGTATCTTCTTTTTCTATTATAAAAGTTTTTCGTGCAAAATAACTCTTTCCCTGACACCTATATTTTACATATAAACTATATTTTCCTGCCGGCAATCCCGATTGCGGAATTCTATAATTTTCCCAAAGCACAACACTACCATAAATAGTATTTTTCCCCGAAATCTTTATGCTGCATCCTGTTTTTACGTCTTCCCTTTTTTCAAAGGGTATCCAGCCGCTATTTTCTTGTACCTGGATTTCGATATTTTTAACTTTAATTTTTGTTTCAGTATTGTTTTTTATTTTAAAAACAATTTCTTTAACATCCTTGTCAATCTCATCATTTAAAAATGCGACCTTCACCTTTTGATTCAGTTGTTTTTTCATCTCAACCTGTTTCGCTTCTACTTTGACAGAATTCAAACTTCCAGCCAATAATCCTATCACTAATATCACAGAAATCAGATGCCTGACAGAAAAAATTTCTCTTTGTCTTTTCATTTACTGTTCCTCCAATTCTTCTATGATTCTGTCAACAAATTCCTTATTGGCATCCCTGCCCTGAATCTGGACAATATGATAGAATTTTTCATCCTGGAAAAATGCCGTTATTCCATCTTCACTGGTTACATAACTTACCGACCAGTTTCCTACATTTCCGGTGTCCTGATTTCCCATTGCAATATTTATCTCTGCAGTTTCCGTAATCAGATTTTCTGTATAAGTTATTGTACCATTTTCTGAGGTGAAATGCTGAACTGTCATATTATTTGTCTGATAAAATTCCAGTTCTGTATAATCATCCGGGATGTTTACAATTTTCATTCTGATAGCACTGGTATCAATATTGATTTTTTCATCCTGCATGTTAAAATTAAGATGAATAAACCGACTGGTTTTTGTAACAATCACCTGCCATATATTAACGTCAAATGCCTTCACCGACACAATATTAATCATGACAAGACATGCCACTGTCACCGCAATTTTTGTCACATATCTGCTCATTCTCTCAAGCCAGATATGTCCGCCAAATTTACTGTCGGCAGAAATCAGCCGGTGCATCTTTTTTTCAAATTTTCTGGAAAATTTATGAATCCCTGTACTGTCCGGCAATTCTTCCATAAACCGGTTATTATTATTGATTAACGCCCGTGTCAGTAATTTATCATCTATTTTCATCACTGCTCCTCCTTAAGCATCTCTTCCAGCATTTTTCGTCCTGTAAAAAGATGTTGTCTGACATTGGTTTCACTTAATCCTGTAATCTGGGATATCTCTTTTCCGGAATATCCCATTACATACTTTAAGACCATTATAGATGAGTATTTGTATGGCAATGCATTGATTGCATACTCCAATTCATTTACAATTTTATCTGAACCTTCTGCTTTGCACCTGTCAAAAAAAGTTTCTCCGTGATTTTTATTCTCTTCATCATTTAACTCAGATTCCAAAACTTCACTTCGTTTCTTCCACTTATCATAAAGCTTCATCGCCTCTCTCTTGACAATAATCGCCACAAAATTTTTTGTCCTCCTGCCTTCCACATCTCCTATTTTATCCATGTTTTTAGCAATTCTTAAAAAAGCCTCCTGAACCGCGTCCTCGGAATCTCTTTCATCTTTCAGCACCTGAAATGCGATGTAGTA
>JAUUNJ010000474.1 GCA_030844625.1 Roseburia sp.
ATCGTTCTGACACTCTGGTAATGTCTGCAAATGTATAATAATGTTTTATGCCTGCGTAACTGCGATAGATGATTTTTTCGCCTTTTACCCAGATTTTCCAGACGTGCGTGCCTAACACCGAACAGAGTGACAACAACATATATGCACCACCTAATATGCCAACAAACCAATCCAGTTGTCCGTCGACATATGCCCCTATGATAATCCCCAAAGAAAAAATCAAAGAAATATACATTATGAAAGCCAGTTCAAACGGATACCCTATTTCCAAATTCTCAAATAAACTTTGTGGAGTCTTTTTGTCATCCAAATTATAAAACTCTGGATGTTTTTTCTCATTATAAACATTCAGATAATGAATCACTACCGCTGCTGCCACCCACGGAGCTATAACTTTGATTAACGTTACAAGAAATGCTAACATGTTTTTCTCCTCCAGATTCTTATGTAAATGCACATATAAATTGATTTACATGTCCATCAATATCCACGACATCCTTAAGATTACCAATATTATATTACAATCACATTTTTGAAATATTGTAACTGTTCTTTACAATTTTCTTTTTACATCTTTCCAAAAAAATTTCTTTTACCCAATCCATACCATTTTTCGTATAACCACCAACCAAAACCTTAAGACAATTTGTACAGCTATATGCTGTATTACAATTTATAATCGAGCAGCTCTCATGATCCTTTGATACAAAATGATACCATTCTCCATCCAAATATTTTACCAACTGATTTCCCAAAAAAGCTGCCATCTCCACAAGTTCCCATTTTGACTGTTCATAACTTTGCTTTTTCAAAACTGCTACTCTTTCTTCAATTACTTCAAACCAGTTATTTATATTTTTTTCATCAAAACCTGTCGCTTTGATTCCTGTTTTTTTTATGAATTTTTCGCATAATTCGTCATGATTAAAATATAATTCATGATACATTTCTGCTGTATCAGTTTCTTCCTCTCCCTTGCTTAATTGAACTAATATTCTCATACCCTTTTTCATGAGGACGTCCTTCATATCATTCAGAACTTCAATCAGCTCGTCCTCTGTATCGTATTTCCAATATCCCCGCATCTCACTGTTAGTAGTTATGTCCTCTATCATGCCAGCCTGTATAACGTTGGTTCCCATTTCACTGGCATACGCTGAGTTTTTCACATCTGTATACAGTTCAAAGGTTATCATCCTCTGGTCAAAACGATATGGATAGATAGAGATTGTCTGAATTACTCCTTTGAATTTACGTTCATATTTCCAACTGTCATTTTGATATCCCTTATATTCAAACTTAAATTTTTCTATTTCCTCTCCTATGTATTTTCTGACCAGTTTTCCTCTATTTGTTTTATTGTCCATATCCTTTCCTTCCTAAAGCTATTTATATTGACATTTGCCTTTCTTTTCTTCCATTGTTTCTCTTATGCTGCTATACACATTACTGCCTGCTCCAACCAGTCCTGCTTCAATAACATTTTCAAATCCAAACAGAGGATTAACTTCTCCAGTTCTCAATCGTGTTCCTACCCCGAAAAATGAATACACTTCCCAAAGCCGACTCTTGCATCTGCTTGAAATTCTACCATATATTTGCCATTTTCACTACCTATTTTCGCCAGCATTTTCCACTACCGGCATGCGATACTCCGTACCGCTTTTCAACATTCCATAGATTATACTGATTAATCGTCTTGATATACAAATCAGTGCCTGTTGGCTGGTTTTTCCTTCTGCTTTACGTTTCTCATAGTATGCTCGTACTACAGGATTTCTCGGTGTACCCTTAGAAGATATGTGCACCATCTGAATCGCAAGGAAATAAATGGTTGCCTGCAATCGTCTGTTACCTTGCTTGGTGGCTAAATCTTTCCCCTTACCGCTGGATGATAAATGGAGCGGTGCAATACCAGCAAACTGTGCCAGCTTATTGGCATTACTAAGGCGTTTGATATCACCGATTTCAGCCAGAATCTTCACTGCTGTGATGACATTTACACCGGGAATGGTTGTAAGCGTGCAGCCAAGCATTTTATACATCTGTTCCAGCATTTTATCTACTTCAGCAAGCTGTTTGTCATAATGCTGTAAATCACTGACAATGCTAAGAGTCACCATATCTCTGGCATCTTGATAAGCATTATTTTTTACTTTGTCACCGGCAATGGCATCCAAGATTTTTTCGCATGTCCTGGTGGAACATTTATTATGGCTGACTGGAACAAGTTCCGCCCGCAAATCTTCCACTGACTTACCCTTTAGATATTTTCTGGATGGGTAATGCTCCCAGAAATACAACGCAGTGGGTCTGCTGATATCATTGAAAAACTGCTTGTAAGATGGATACGCAATGCACAACTGTTCATGCAACTGATTCACCAGTCTGGTTCTCTGTTTCATGATATTGTCCCTGCGGTGCACCAACTGACCAAGTGACCAATACGCATCGTTGGGGCAGGCGTCTGGAAGTTTATCCAGCATGTTTAACGTTGCAAGTGCAATGGCTTCCGCATCATCACTGTCACTTTTGCGATACATGGCACCCCGGTGCTTTGCCTGTCGATGTGAGATAG
>JAUUNJ010000475.1 GCA_030844625.1 Roseburia sp.
TCCACATGTTCCAATTCTTATAAAAGTATCTGCTCCACAAGCTGTCAGTTCCTCCATTGCAATTGCCGCAGAGGGTCCCCCAATACCTGTTGATGTGACAGATACCTTTTCTCCCAGAAGCGTTCCGGTATAAGTGGTATACTCTCTGTTGGATGCAATCAGTTCCGGCTCATCAAAATATTTGGCAATTTCACCGCACCTTCCCGGGTCTCCCGGCAATATAACATATTTTCCTACTTCTCCTTGATCCAGTTTTATATGATATTGCTTTGACATATTTCCTCCATTTTACTTGTTCCCATTTTTATTTTAAGTCCAAAATTATCCGCTATAGTTTGTCCCAGATCCGCAAAAGTGTCCATAATATGCAGATTTACATTTTTTGCGGCACGTTCTCCATACATAAGAACCGGTATATACTCTCTTGTGTGATCAGTTCCATTATATGTAGGATCACATCCATGGTCTGAATTTATGATTAATAAATCATCTTCTCTTAAATGATTCATTATTTCCGGCAGCCGGTTATCAAAATCCTTCAATCCCCCGGCATATCCCTTTACATTTCGACGATGTCCCCATACAGAATCAAACTCAACCAGATTTGCAAATATCAGACCATGGTCAACTGTTTTCATTTTTTCCAGCGTTTTATCCACTCCATCCATGTTATTATCTGTATGAACCGATTCACTAATTCCTTTGCCGCAGAAAATGTCACCTATTTTTCCAATTCCATACACTTTAATATTATTGGAAGTCAGAATATCCAATAAGTTTCCATCTTCCGGCATAATCGAAAAATCTTTTCGGTTGGAAGTCCTTATAAAATTTCCGGCAGTTCCCACAAAGGGTCTGGCGATAACTCTTGCCACCTTATTCTCACCGTCCAGTATTTTTCTTGCCACCCGGCAAATTCTGTATAGTTCCTCAATTGGATATATTTTTTCATGGCACGCAATCTGAAAAACACTGTCAGCAGATGTATAAACAATCGGTTTTTTCGACTTTATATGTTCTTCACCATATTGTTGAATTACTTCCGTACCTGAACCTGCACTATTACATAGAATACCCGGAATATTTGAAAATTTTATGAATTCCTCAATCAATTCATCCGGAAAACCATCGGGATATGTGGGGAATCTGTTTTCTGTGTAGATTCCTGTCATCTCCCAATGACCTACGGTAGTATCTTTCCCATTAGACCTTTCTCTTGCCTTACCATAGACACCAATGGGTTCACAAACTTTCGGTATATTTTTTATTTCATCTATATTGCCAAGACCTAATTTTCTCAGGTTGGGCAAATCAAAACCCTGGATTTTTTCAAAAATATGCCCTAATGTATCCGCTCCTTTGTCTCCGAACAATTCACTGTCCGGCAGTTCTCCGGCTCCAACACTGTCCAGTATGATCCAAATAATTCTTTTAAACATTTTAATACTCCTCTAAGAAACTTTTCATCCACTTGATGAGCCTTATATAAGTTATATAATACATCTTTTTTATTATAATATCTATTATAATCTAATTATTGAATTCTAAAGTAATTATGTTATACTATCACTTGGAAAAAGGCAAATATCATATGTTTTTTCTGTTTACGACATTCTTTTGATGAATTGTTGATATACATTATATAAAAAGGAGAATATTATGAGCAGTACATTTTTTAGAAAATTACCAACTCCATTGGAAATCAAAACCATGTATCCTGTTCCTGAAACAGTTGAAAATCAAAAAAAAGTGAATGATGAAAAAATCAGACAGATTTTTACCGGGGAAAGCGATAAATTCGCTGTAATTATCGGACCTTGTTCCGCTGACAATCAGGAGGCGGTTGAAGACTATGTTGGAAGACTTGCGAAAGTCCAGGAAAAAGTTAAAGATAAACTTTTTATTATTCCGCGTGTTTACACCAACAAACCACGTACAACGGGCAAAGGCTACAAAGGTATGCTTCATCAGCCTGATCCGGAAAAGAAACCTGATTTACTTCAGGGATTAATTACAATCAGACAAATGTTTTTAAAAATAATGGAAGATACAGGACTTCCTCTTGCGGACGAAATGTTATATCCTGAAAATGCAAGATATTTTTCAGACTGTCTTTCCTATGTGGCAATCGGAGCAAGATCTGTTGAGGATCAGCAGCACAGACTTACAGCCAGCGGAATGGATATTCCTGTCGGCATGAAAAACCCTACAAGCGGTGACCTATCCATCATGCTTAACTCTATTGAAGCCGCACAGTCATCTCATTCTTTCCTTTACAGAGGCTGGGATGTTCAGACAACAGGCAACGATCTGGCTCATGCTATTTTAAGAGGAGCCGTTAACCAGTATGGTCAATGTATTCCGAACTATCATTATGAAGATATGGTTAATCTCTATGACATGTATATGAAAAAGGGATTCGCAAATCCTGCTCTGGTTGTGGACTGTAATCATTCAAATTCTAACAAACAATATATGGAACAAATCAGAATTGCGAAAGAAATTATGCATAACCGCAAACATTCTGCTGATCTGAAAGACTTTGTAAAAGGTCTTATGATTGAAAGTTATATTGTT
>JAUUNJ010000476.1 GCA_030844625.1 Roseburia sp.
TACAGAGTGTATGCGATGCTTGGAGATGGAGAAATTGAAGAAGGGCAGATCTGGGAAGCGGCAATGTTTGCCGGACATAGAAAACTGGACAACCTTGTTGTAATAGTTGACAACAATAATCTGCAGATAGATGGTACAGTTGAGGAAGTATGTTCTCCGTATCCGATAGACAAAAAGTTTGCTGCATTTAATTTTCATACAATTACAATCGATGGACACAATTTTGATGAAATAAGAAGTGGGTTAAATGAGGCGCGGGATACAAAAGGTATGCCTACAGCTATTATAATGAATACCGTTAAAGGTAAAGGGGTTTCCTTTATGGAAAATGCAGTTGGCTGGCATGGCTCAGCTCCGAATGATGAGCAGTTTGCCGCGGCAATGGAAGAATTAGAGAAAGCAGGTGAAGCATTATGTCAGAAGTAAAGAAAATTGCAACAAGAGACAGTTATGGAGATGCTTTGATTGAATTAGGAAAGGAACACGATAATTTGGTGGTTCTTGACGCAGATCTGGCAGCGGCTACAAAGACAGGAAAGTTCAAGAGTGTTTTTCCTGAGAGACATATCGATTGTGGTATTGCGGAATCTAATATGATTGGTATTGCAGCAGGTCTTTCTACCTGTGGAAAAGTACCGTTTGCAAGTTCTTTTGCAATGTTTGCAGCAGGTCGTGCATTTGAGCAGGTTCGTAATACTGTGGGATATCCCCATCTTAATGTAAAGATCGGTGCAACCCATGCAGGAATTTCTGTAGGAGAAGATGGTGCAACCCATCAGTGTAATGAAGATATTGCCCTGATGAGAACCATACCGGGAATGACAATTATTAACCCTTGTGATGATATAGAGGCAAAGCAGGCGGTGAGGGCTGCTTATGAAATGGAAGGACCGGTTTATCTCAGATTCGGGCGTTTGGCAGCTCCTGTAATTAATAAGGAAGATTATAAATTTGAATTAGGAAAAGGCGTTATAATGAGGGAAGGTGCAGACCTGACTATAGTAGCGACTGGTCTTATGGTTTCGGCGGCTCTGGAAGCAGCAGAAAAGCTGTCTGCAGATGGAGTGAATGCAGAAGTAATTAATATTCATACAATTAAGCCACTGGATGAAGAAATTATAATAGAATCAGCTAAGAAGACAGGAAAAGTGGTTACAGTTGAAGAGCATTCTGTTATTGGCGGACTGGGAAGTGCAGTATGTGACTGCCTTAGTGCAAAGTATCCTGTTCGTGTAACAAAGATCGGCATAAATGATGTATTTGGTCATTCAGGACCGGCAGTTGAACTTCTTAAGGAGTTTGGTCTGGATGGAGACGGAATTTACACTAAAGTTAAGAAAATAATGGACTAGCCATTGATGTAACGATACAAATCACTTTAGAACTTAATATAATTAATTTTATACTGAATTATTTAAGGCATAATATTAATAAAATAAAACAACGGGTTAATATATTTAGCAAAAAGCAAATATTGGTTGCAATCTCAAAATAAGGTGATATACTAACCACTGTTAAACGAAATGCAAGGGAGCAGACGTAATGGTCTGGCTCCCTTTATCTTTACCTTGAGAAAGTAAGGATAAAGTTTCGCAAAAGGAAAACTTCCCCTTTTAAAGTTTTTCTTTTGAAAATAAGGACATGAAAGAATGGAGGAATTATTATGAACGCAGAAGAGATTTTACAGGCAGCCAGTGATACCAGTTTTGGTATATGGTTCTTAATCGGTGCAGCATTGGTATTCTTTATGCAGTGCGGATTTGCAATGGTTGAGACAGGTTTCACCAGAGCAAAGAGTGCCGGTAACATTATTATGAAAAACTTAATGGATTTTTGTATAGGTACAGTAGTATTTATTTTGCTTGGTTTTGGTCTGATGATGTCGGAAGATTACATCGCAGGTGTTGTAGGTCTTCCGAATTTGGGATTACTTACAGATTATGCCGGATTTGGTGCATCACAGGGTGGTAACGGATATTCACAGTTTGTATTCCAGTTAGTGTTCTGTGCAACAGCAGCAACAATCGTATCCGGAGCAATGGCAGAAAGAACCAAGTTCAGTGCTTACTGTATTTACTCCGGTGTAATCAGCGCAGTTGTATATCCAATTGAAGCAGGATGGGTCTGGAACTCACAGGGATGGTTAGCACAGTTAGGATTCATTGATTTTGCAGGTTCTGCAGTAATTCATATGGTTGGTGGTACAGCCGCTTTAGTAGGTGCAATTATTGTTGGACCACGTATTGGAAAATACACAAAGGGAAAAGATGGAAAGATTAAATCCAATGTAATTGCAGGACATTCATTAACTCTTGGTGCACTTGGTTGTTTCATCCTTTGGTTTGGCTGGTATGGATTTAACGGCGCGGCAGCAAGCAGCAGCAGCTATTTAGCATCAATATTCCTTACGACAACAGTTGCTCCTGCAGTGGCAACAGTAACATGTATGATTTTTACATGGATTAAGAACGGTAAACCTGATGTTGGTATGTGTCTTAACGCATCGCTTGCAGGTCTGGTAGGCATCACAGCAGGATGTGCTGACTTAGATGCCGTAGGTGCCATCATTGTAG
>JAUUNJ010000477.1 GCA_030844625.1 Roseburia sp.
ATGTTCATTTAACTTGGAAGACCGTCTCGGTTTATTCATTATACCACAAGACCTTTCCTTCGCTAAGATAAAATGAACATTATTTTCATTACTATTTCTTCTATTCTGTCACTTAAACTGTGCTGGCTGTATCCAGATAATCTTCAAACAATTTCCTTTTGAATCGAATATGAGAACCTACTTCTAAAATGAAATCCGCTCCCTCATTTTCACCTGCGATTTGTCTCAATCTCTTTTCTCCAATTCCGTAATATTCTGCTGCTTCGGATACATTTAAAGAATATTTCTCCCAAACAGGTATTGTTTTTTCTGTATGATTCATTCGCAGTCCTCCTCCCCTCTGTTTGTATTCAACAACGTTTTCGCTTTCTCCATTTTCATACTTGCAATCGCTTCTCGTTTGCTTGTGCCTCCAACATACATTGGTGTACACATTTCTAAAATACGGTCATAGATACGTCTTTTATCTAACATGGTCTCGTTTTTTATTTCTTTCAGCGGAAGATTGGTCGTGATGATCAATGGTCGTCCTGAACGGATCCTGCGATCTATGACGCTAAAAATAATTCCTAACGCATATTCTGAATTTCGTTCCACTCCAAGATCATCAATAATCAAAAGCTGATAAGACGCCAATGCATTGATATATTCCGTTTTGTCTGCCAGTGGAAATATATCATCGATAATGGTATTGAAATTTGTCATCTTTACCATTACTTCTTGCTTAAGAAGTTCATTGGCAATGCACCCCGCAATAAAACTTTTCCCGGTACCAACCGGTCCCCAGAACAAACAGCCTATATGATTTCTTTTCATTTCCTCCCAGTTATCAACATATTTTTTTGCTCTATGCATTACCGTATCTGACATATCTGCATTCTCAAATGTCCACTCTTCCATTCTGCTCTCGTCAAAACAGATGCTCGTATTTCTGCTGACTAATTCCCGGTGCTCTTTGTCTTTAAAATATTTTTGTTCTTCTTCATATGCTTTTCTGTCACAGGCACATTGCCTGGAATGTTTTTTCATCCCCATAAAACTACCCTTAGGGAAAAAAGCTTCTTTCGCTTCCCCACAGACTTTGCAGTATTGCAAACCATCACTGCCTACACATACGGTATCCTCTTCTCTCATCACAAACTCTCTCCTTCTCCATAGCAATAATTTACTTCATGATATTTATTACTTTTATATTTCTCAGTTACTTTACTAGGTGCCACATTTCCGACTCCTCCACAGCCATTTTTACGACCAGATGAAGGTGGCTTTTCCGGCTCTGTTGCAACTATCTTTTCAACCGCCTTATCGTCAACCGGCTGTAAACCTATCTCATCAGATGGAATTTTCACATATAAATGATTGGGTTTTGAAAATCCACCGGATCTGCGAACCAATAGTTCCACATCATCTAATTCCTTCAACGCTGTTTTTACAGAAGATTTGCATTTATCGATTTGAACAGACAATTCTTCTATTGGAAATATCAGATAAACATTTCCATACTTATCTATCCAGCTATTCTTTCTCGATATCCGTGCCCGGTCATACAAAATCATATAAAGAAATTTTGCATTTTGAGAAATGCGCAGTTTCAGCAAAAACTTCGGAAACTGGAAGTACTGAAGCATCTGCTCTGACTCCTTCATGTATTCATATTTCATTCTTCTCGCCTCATTTCTGTTTCTAATTGTTGTAAAAATCATTTTTATGCCGGCTAAAAAATGTTCTTACACTTATACAAAAGATGAAGGGCATAAATACAGCCTCTTGATGAAAAATTTTTATTTTTTCCTGTCAAAAACACCCTTACATAATACGAAACGCTGAGAAGCATTTTTACAGCCCCCTGAGGAAAATTTTTTTATTTTTTCGGTTAATTGAATACTTAAAAACAAAAAAACACTCACCTATTCACAGGTGAATGCCTTATCAAAATTTTATATTTTGTTGTCTGTGACACTTACTCAGAAACGCTTGCGTATCTGCTAAAATGTAATTGCCTGCAATTATATTTTCACGTGGGTATGGGGACGTAATCCCCATCAAGTCCGCTACTCGTAAGTAATACAAAATTGTCAAAATGACAATACTGTAATACACGGGTGGATCTTGCTCTGGTTGTAACACATGAATTCATACAATAATAGGCCCAAATGGGCACTTTCACCATTTGAGCCTATATATTATATGTCTTTTGGATAATAGCTAAAAAAGTAGCTGTCTAGACTGTATGTTTTTAACATAGAATTGATTTTATGGAAGACAACATGTATTTATCCATAATGTCATTGCATCATTTTTACTTTCGACACCAGAATCATCAGTCATCATTCAATTCACATAAGCCATTCTATAGCCTAATAAATTATGCTTTCTTTTTCGTTCATGATCAGGAGGCTTTTTTCGTTTAAATTGTACGATTATACACTCTTTCGCCGGAAGTTCACTTGTTTTAATACTTAATCTTTTGGAATATCTGATGGACATTGTACCCAAGTGTCATCCTCACCAAATTGACAGATCTGCTATTTCTAATTTCTGGTGTAAAAGAAATATCTATTTTTAATGCT
>JAUUNJ010000478.1 GCA_030844625.1 Roseburia sp.
TGTCGTACTGGTAAAAAGCGGTCTTTCTATGTCTGACGCCTTAAGCATTTACGGAATTCTTACAGGAATGGCAATACCGGTAATCACCTTTCCATCTGCCATTAATTCTTCTGTATGCACAATGATTCTGCCTACAATAGCCAAAGCCAATACCAGCGATGATTCATCCGGTGTGAAAAGAACCACAGAAGTCTCCATATGGTTCTCTTTAATTACGGGAATTTTCTGCATTGGAATTTTTGTCTTTTATGGTGATTTTATTGGAACAGAAATATTTGGTCACCCTCAGGCAGGAGATTATATTAAAATTCTGGCATGGCTTTGTCCCTTTATGTATCTTTCCATGACACTTGGTTCTATACTTCATGGATTAGGTAAAACAAACACAGCTTTTATTCATAATGTAATCGGCACAGCAATCCGCCTAGGCTTTCTATGGTTTATTGTTCCGGAAATTGGAATTATCGGATATCTTTGGGGACTTTTAATCAGTAATCTTGTGACCACTGCACTCCACGGCATCTATGTATCAAAATTTGTAAACTTTAAATTTTCTGCTCTGAACTGCATAATAAAACCCACAGCCTGGCTATTCTGCAGCCTTGCCGTGGGCGAACTTATCCGTTTTATATTTCATTTTGCAGATTACTCCGGAAAAGTATTTTATATCTTTTCTGCGGTGGTGTGTGCTTTGTCCATCTGTGCTGTTTTTGCATATTTTTTGTTTCGGGATTTAAGAGAGATGAAATAATCTCAACCTTTTATTTTGCATTATATAATTCATAATAAAAGCCTTTTTTCTTCAGCAGTTCTTCATGGCTGCCCTGCTCGATGATTTTACCAGCATTCATTACAAGAATAACATCCGCTTCCTTTATGGTTGATAACCGGTGTGCAACAATAAAGGTTGTTCTTCCTTCCATCATTTTTGCAAATGCTTTCTGTATTCTTATTTCAGTTCGCGTATCAATAGAGGAAGTCGCCTCATCCAGAATCAGCATTGGTGGCAGACACAGCATAACTCTTGCAATACATAAGAGCTGTTTCTGTCCCTGAGACAGATTTCCACCCTCCTCTCCAATTACAGTATCATAACCTTTTGGCAGACGCTTTATGAAACCATGTGCATGGCTTGCCTTTGCTGCTTCTATGATTTCCTCCTCTGCCGCATCCGGTCTTGCCATTGCAATATTATCTCTTACTGTCGCATTTCTAAGCCATGTCTCCTGGAGCACCATTCCATAGGAATCTCTGAGACTCGCCCTTGTTACATCATTGATATTGCATTCATCTACCTTTATGGTTCCCGAATTTACGTCATAAAATCTCATCAGAAGATTTATGATTGTCGTCTTTCCACACCCTGTCGGTCCTACAATCGCAATTCTCTGTCCCGGCTCCACATGAAGACTTAGATTTTCTATTAACTTTTTATCAGGCATATAGGAAAAATTAACATTATTGATATCCACTCTGCCCTGAACCTGTTTTAATTCTATTTCGCTTCCTTTAACCTGTTCCGTCTCTTCATTAATTAAAGAAAAAACTCTTGCACCACAGGCAATTGCATTCTGAAGTTCCGTTATCACTCCGGAAATTTCATTAAAAGGCTTTGTATACTGATTTGCATAACTTAAAATACAAGTCAGACCACCTACTGTAATACCGCCCGTCAATATTGCCACCAGACCGCCACTGATTGCAACACCTGCATAGACGATGTTGTTTACAAATCTTGTAGCCGGATTTGTGATAGAGGAAAAAAAGGTCGCCCTCATATAATACTTTCCAAGCCGTTCGTTAATCTCATCGAATTTACGAATTACGTTTTCTTCCTGACCAAATGCTTTCACTACTTTTTGTCCCCCGATCACCTCGTCAATCAGGGCTGTCTGTTCTCCCCTTGCCTCTGACTGCTTTCGGAACATGGTATAAGTATGCTTTGCAATAAAACTTGCCACAAAAAAGGAAACAGGTGTAATCAAAATAACTACCAGCGCAATTTTCCAGTTGATTGTAAGCATGAATACTAATGTGAGAATAATCGTCACTACACCTGTAAATAACTGTGTGAATCCCATCAGCAGTCCGTCTGCCAGCTGGTCCACGTCTGCAATCATTTTGCTGACCAGTTCACCACTGGAATGGGCATCAATATAACTTAATGGCATTTTCTGAATTTTCGTAAAAGCCTCCTGCCTTACATCTCGTATTACATTATAGGTAATCTTATTATTGCATATCCCCATAATCCACTGGGCTACTGACGCAATGACGGTGGCAATCAGTATCTGAACAGCGATTTTCCCTATGGCTTTAAAATCTACATTCCCCTTTGATATAATTTCATCTGTTCCATAACCAATGAGTTTGGGTACATATAATGACAGCACAACATAGATAAGTGCAAAAACAAGAGACCCTGTCATCAGATGCCAGTATTTTTTTATTCTTTCTATCAGACATTTTAAAGCCTGTTTCTGTGTAAGAGATACTTCTTTCATTTACACGGCCTCCTTTTCTGTCTGTTTAAACTGTGACTGATAAATTTCCTGATATACGTTACA
>JAUUNJ010000479.1 GCA_030844625.1 Roseburia sp.
CATCGATAAACTGCGCACGGGAGGTACGGTCAGAGGCAGCATATTGATCGGCAAGAGACCACAAGGAATCTCCCTTTTGTAATTGGACACTTGTGTAATATTTATGAACCGGCTGTTCGGCTCTGGAACCGGCAAATGTAATAATACTGTTTCCAATCAGAATAACGGCGAAGATGACAAGAACACAGACCAGAACAATCACGCGTTTCTGGGTCTGAACGGTATGTTCTCTTCGGGTGAGACTTTCATTTGCACGAGGTGAGATTTTTTCATTATATACCCTTTTCATAATAAATTCCTCCTGTTTTATCCGGAACCGAACATTTGTTTGCATGAGATAAATATAATACACGAACATGTGTTTGTCAATAGAAAATACGAACAAATTTTCGGAATATACGTTTGCGTTCTATGTTGTAGTATGATAAACTAAGATCATAAAGAAATACGCCCGGAGGTAACGCATTATGGCATATGGAAAAATCTCAGATAAACAGAGAGAAATTCTGGAATATATAAAAAAAGAAATCTTAAACAAAGGATATCCGCCAACAGTCCGTGACATTTGTGAAGCGGTCCATTTAAAGTCCACATCATCCGTCCATTCCCACCTGGAGACACTTGAGAAAAACGGATATATCCGTCGTGATCCGACAAAGCCGCGTGCAATCGAAATCGTGGATGATAACTTCAATCTGACGCGGCGTGAAGTGGTGAATGTCCCTATGATCGGGCAGGTAGCCGCCGGTCAGCCGATGCTTGCCGTTGAGAATATTGATGCCTATTTCCCGATTCCTGCAGAGTATATGCCAAATGCAGAGTCCTTTATGCTGAAGGTGAAGGGCGAGAGCATGATCAATGCAGGTATTTTTGACGGGGACAATATCATTGTGGAGCGCTGCAGTACTGCACAGAATGGAGAAATGGTTGTCGCTTTAGTCGATGATTCCGCAACGGTCAAGACTTTTTACAAAGAAGACGGGCATATCCGGCTGCAGCCGGAAAATGATGCGATGGATCCGATCATAGTTCCGGACTGCAAGATTCTCGGAAAAGTGTTTGGGGTTTTCCGGTTATTCCGGTAAAAATAAGCGTGCAAGTCAGTAGGTAGCGCATCTTTAGATTGATTCAATTGCCATTCAGCAGGATAGCATTAGTAAGCAAACAGCCGACTTTGCTCTAGTAACATTTGCGCAGTCATTAAAATTAACAGAAAATCAAAAGAAAGAGTTAATTGAGCTTTTGAACGAGAAATATATGGTTTCAGATATTAAGTCTATTGATGACATTTTATATCGTATAAAGTCAGCTATGTATGCTACCAATGAAGATGCCAATTATTTTAAGGAGCTTGACACTTTAGATTCACCACAATCAATGAAATTAGATTGAGAATATGTCTCCCAGGCAATTTAAGTTCCTTTTTGAAATTATAGAATAATTTAGCAATTTTGAGAGAATACAGCAAAATCTCTAAAAATCAGTGAAAATTTGTGTCATTTCAAGACATGCAGAACCAGAAAATCCGTATTATTTGCTAGAATATATATATCAAACCTTTAAAATATGATTGAATACCGAATAAGGGATACAAGTACCATGTTAAAATTATTTTATGTTATATTTATGAATCTGCATCGTGCACCATATATGATTCCTAGAATGCGGGCAGAAGCAGATCATCCGCAGCGCTATACGGAAGAACAGCGTTATTCGCTCGTGCAGCATGCCATTTATCTGATGAACAAGACGGGAAAAATTAACACTGTGGAGACCGGTGCGGAAAACCTGCCAAAGCAGGGAGGATACATGATGTATCCGAACCATCAGGGCAAATATGATGTGCTTGGCATTATGTATACCCATAAGTCTCCATGTTCTTTTGTGATGGACAAACGCAAGTCACATACGATACTTGTACGGGAGTTCTGTGATCTTGTGCAGGCCAAGCGCCTGGAAAAAGATAATCCGAGGCAGGGAATCACCATTATCAATCAGGTGGCAAAAGAGGTGGCTGCCGGAAAAAAGTATATTCTTTTTCCAGAGGGCGGATACCGGTTTAACAATAAAAATAAGGTATGCGATTTCAAAGCAGGAAGTTTTAAGATCGCTTTAAAATCACATGCACCGATCGTTCCTATTGCACTGATTGATTCGTATAAGGTGTTTAACAGTTTTCATATCGGACCGATCACAACATATGTGCATTAAAACCGATCTGTTACGAAGAGTATAAGGGAATGAAAACGCAGGAGATTGCCGATCTGGTAAAAATCCGGATTGAAGAAAAAATACAACAGGAAATGCAGGCACACAGGTAAAAAATTTCCTGTATCCTTTTTCAATGGATACAGGAAATTTTACATTCTGATTACATATAATCATCATGATCGGCTTCGGAATTCCCGGAGATATTTTCTCTGGTATATACCCGTTTTTGATCTCGCTGTATTTCAACCAGCGCAGAGAGCTGTTCTTTTACATCCATGACATTTTTGATATTTTTAATTTCAAAATCGCCAAGGGTTTTGTCAGAAGAATTTACAATAATGGTTCC
>JAUUNJ010000012.1 GCA_030844625.1 Roseburia sp.
GTGAATTGTTAAATATTAAATATCCCCTATTCCAGGGAGGTATGGCATGGATTGCAGATGCCGAACTGGCATCTGCTGTATCCAATGCAGGCGGCTTGGGAATTATTGCCGCAATGAATTCTAACGGAGAGCAGTTAAGAGAGCAGATTAAAAAAGCAAAGGAACTTACGGATAAGCCTTTTGGGGTAAACCTAATGCTGATGAGTCCGTATATTGATGAGGCGGTAAAGGTTGTGTGTGAAGAAAATATACCTGTCGTAACCACAGGGGCAGGAAATCCATCAAAATATATGAATCAGCTCTTAAATGCTAATGTGAAAATTTTTCCGGTGGTTGCCAGTGTGGCATTGGCAAAAATGATGGAGAGAGCAGGTGCCCATGGTGTCATAGCAGAAGGCTGTGAGTCAGGCGGACACGTAGGGGAAACTACGACAATATCTTTAGTACCACAGGTAGTAGATGCTGTGGATATTCCGGTCATTGCCGCTGGCGGGATTGCTGACGGAAGAGGAATGGCGGCGGCATTTATGCTGGGAGCTGTGGGAGTTCAAATGGGAACAAGATTTCTTACTGCTTTTGAGTGTAATGTGCATGACAATTATAAAGAAAAAGTAATTAAAGCCAAGGATAGAGATACCATTGTGACCGGAAAGACATTGGGACATCCGGTACGTTCTATTAAAAACAATATGTCCAGAGAGTTTGCCAAAAAAGAATATGACAGCAATACTACGGCAGAGGAGTTGGAAGCAATGGGGGCAGGCGGCTTAAGACGTGCTGCCATTGATGGGGATGTAAAAAATGGTTCCTGTATGTGTGGACAGATTGCAGGATTAATCAAAGACGAAGTAAGTTGTAAAGATATTGTTATGTCAGTGTGCAGTGAAGCAGAAAAAATAATGATGGGAGCAGGCAAATGGGTAAAATAGCATTTTTATTTGCAGGTCAGGGAAGTCAGTATCCGGGAATGGGCAAAGAGTTTTATGACGAAATAGAAGAAGTGAAAAATTTATATGAGATGGCAGAACAGTACAGACCCGATACTTTGCGGCAGTGTTTCCGGTCGGAAACAGAAGAATTGAAGATAACTAAAAACACTCAGCCTTGTCTTTTCCTGACAGATGTGGCTTGTGGTATGGCATTAGAGAAAAATGGAATTATTCCTGATGTGGCAGCAGGATTCTCTCTGGGTGAAATTGCAGGACTTGCATCTACAGGGATTTTATCTGTAAATCAGGCGTTTCGCCTGGTCTGCAAAAGAGGAAATCTGATGAGTGATGCAGCAGACAGACATAAAGGTAGTATGGTGGCTGTACTTCGGGCTGACAGGGATGAATTAATCTCATTGTGTCATGATAATGGTGTTTATCCTGTTAATTTTAATTGTCCGGGGCAGGTAGCTGTATCTGGCGAAGAAGAAAAAATGAATACTTTTAAGTCCATATTGAAAGAAAAAAATATACGTTTTGTGCCGTTGGCTGTCAGCGGACCATTTCATACTCCGTATATGGAAACGGCAGCCGCAGGATTAGAAGAAGAATTAGAGAGAATGAATGTAAAACCGGCAGAAATACCTCTGTATGGAAATTTGACTGCAAAGCCGTATCCAAAGGAAAAAGAAAAGATTATCAAAAATATCAGCAGACAGGTGTCCAATAGTGTTTTGTGGGAAGAAACAATTAAAAATATGAATGATGAAGGTGTGGATATTTTTATTGAATGCGGACCGGGAAAAGTTTTGTCTTCTCTGGTAAAGAAGACTTTAAAGAATGTACTGATCTGTAATGTATGTGATATGGATTCGCTAAAGGATACCATTGAAAGTGTAAACGCCTATCGGGAGGTAAAGGAATGTTAAAAGAGAAAACAGCCGTTATCACAGGCGGTTCCAGGGGAATCGGAAAAGCGGTGTCATTAAAGCTGGCACAGATGGGAGCTGACGTTGCCATTATTGCAACTACCAAAAGTAATGCAGCACAGAAGACATTGGAAGAACTGAAGCAACTGGGAACAAAAGCAAACCTTTATGCATGTGATGTAAGTGATGAAAAACAGGTAAAGAATACAGTGGAAAGCATTCTTTCAGATTTTGGAACCATAGATATTTTAGTGAATAATGCGGGAATTACCAGAGATAAACTTTTAATGGCAATGACCGATGAAGATATAGACAGTGTCATTGATGTGAATTTAAAGGGAACTATTTATATGACGAAGGCATGTATAAGACCTTTTATGAAGCAGAGAAGAGGGAACATCATTAACATTAGTTCAGTGGTGGGACTGATGGGAAATGCAGGTCAGGCAAATTATGCAGCTTCCAAAGCGGGAATTATCGGACTGACAAAAACGGTGGCAAAGGAATATGCAGCCAGAGGAATCCGGTGTAATGCTATTGCGCCAGGATATATCTGCACAGAAATGACAGAGGCATTAAGTGATGACAGCAGTAATAATATTAAGAAAATGATTCCGGCAGGAAGGTTCGGAAAGCCGGAAGATGTGGCAGAACTTGCAGCTTTTCTGGCAGGAAATGGATCATCCTATATTACAGGGGAAGTTATTAAAGTGGATGGTGGAATGTATATTTAAATTTGGAGGTTTATATGAACAGAGTCGTAGTAACAGGGATGGGAGTAATCTCCCCGGTTGGAAAAGATATCCCTACATTTTGGGAAAGTCTTACAAATGGAGTTTGTGGAATTGATAAAATCAGCCGGTTTGATGCGTCAAGACTGGCTGTCAAACTGGATGCAGAGGTAAAAGATTTTAATCCAAAAGATTATTATGAAACAATGCAGGAAATCAGAAAATCTGATTTATTTATGCAGTATGCAGTGGCAGCATCGGATGAGGCTGTAAAGATGAGCGGTCTTTTGGAATCTGATATAGATAAAGAAAGACTTGGAGTATACATAGGAACCGGAATCGGTGGCATTAACACAACACTGAATGAAGCAAAAAAAATAGAAACAAAAGGACCGGAGCGTGTATCTGCATTTTTTATTCCAATGATGATTGGAAATATGGCATCCGGTACAGTTTCCATCCGGTATGGAGCGAAAGGACCAACACTGCCGATTATGACTGCATGTGCCACATCTACCCATGCAGTAGGTGAGGCATACAGGGCAATTAAACACGGATATGCAGATGCAATTATTGCAGGTGGCAGTGAGGCAGCAATTAATGAATTGGCGATGGCTGGATTTGTAAACTGTCAGGCACTGTGTTTGAGTGATGATCCCGAAACAGGAAGTATTCCATTTGATGCAAGACGAAACGGATTTGTTATGGGTGAGGGAGCAGGAATTCTTGTTCTGGAAGAATATGAACATGCAGTAAAGAGAAATGCTCCGATTTTTGCAGAAGTAACAGGATATGGAAACACAGCAGATGCTTATCATATTACAGCACCGGATCCGGAAGGAACAGGAGCAGTCAATGCCATCAAGGCAGCAGTAAGTGAGTCTGGTATCACCGGAGATGAGCAGATTTATGTCAATGCCCATGGAACAAGTACCCACTTAAACGATGCAATGGAGACTAAAGCGTTAAAGGCAGTTTTTGGAGAGAAAGCCTATGATTTGCATATCAGTTCCACAAAGTCAATGACAGGGCATATGCTGGGGGCTACAGGTGCGGTGGAAGCCATTGCATCCATACAGGCTCTGAAAAATGGTGTAATTCCGCCAACAATAAATTATAAAGAAAAAGACGAGGAATGTGATCTTGATTACACACCAAACAAAGCGGTAAAGGCTGACGTGGAATATGCAGTCAGTACATCTCTTGGTTTTGGAGGTCACAATGGCTGTGTGGCTTTCAAGAAAATTTAATTAGGAGGCAGTTTATGAACACATTGGAGGAATACGGAAAACTTTTTTCTGATTTGGGATTAACAGAAATGTCAGTAAAAAATGGAGAGTTTGAACTGGTTTTGAAAAAAGAGGTACCTTCAGCAAAGACAGATATTGAATTACAAAACATTACAGAAGAAAGCAAAAAAGAAAATGTTGCAAAAGAAATAGAGAAGAATGAATCCAATTCCACTTTAGAAATCTGTTCTCCACTGGTAGGTGTATTCTGTTCCGGCGAGGGACCGGATGCCAAGCCTTATGTGGAAGTCGGTGATGTTGTAAAAAAGGGTGATGTGGTATGCACCATAGAGGCAATGAAAATGTTTAATGACGTTGTGGCAGATAAGGATGGAATTATTAAAGAAATTTGTGTGGAGAATGGTTCTCTTGTGGAATTTAAGCAGCCATTATTTAGAATTGAGCCAATAGATTAGTTATATATCAAAATAATTTCACGCCGGAATGACATAAATTTTTATGGGAGGAATGGAGCAGTAATATGAACAGAGAAGAAATCAAAAATATTTTACCTCACAGAGAACCGATGCTCTTGGTAGATGAGGCATATTTAAACAAAGATGGAACAGCTACAGGATATTACACCGTAAGGGGAGATGAATTTTTTCTACAGGGTCACTTCCCGGGAAACCCAATTGTGCCGGGGGTTATTCAATGTGAGATGATGGCGCAGGCTTCCTGCATTATGTTTGAGAGACAAATGAGAGAAGAAAATTCCATTCCGGTATATACAGGATTAAATAAGGTAAAATTCCGGGGACAAATTAAACCGGGGGACCGGATAAAAATAGATACAAACATGGTAAAAGCAAGGCATCCGCTGTATTTCCTTCATGGAGAACTGACCGTGGATGGCAGGGTATGTATGAATGGTGATTTTTCATTTGCCATTGTCAGTGAAAAAGACAAGGAGTGATTTTTGTGTATTCTAAAATATTAATTGCCAACAGAGGAGAGGTGGCAGTCAGAGTTATCCGGGCATGCAGGGAAATGGGGATACAGACTGTGGCAGTATATTCTGACGCAGATGAGGAAGCTTTACATACCAATATGGCAGATGAGAGCTATTGCATCGGAGGACCTTTGGTAAAAGACAGTTATCTGAATATTGCTGCAATCATTACGGTGGCAAAAGAAACACATGCAGAGGCGATACATCCCGGATATGGAATGCTATCGGAAAATCCTGATTTTGCTTTCGCATGTAAGGACAATGGAATTGCATTTATCGGTCCGGATTCGGAAATTATGCGGATGATGGGACAGAAGGATGCGGCAAGAGCGATTGCAGAAAAAGCAGGTGTGCCGATTACAAAGGGCAGTAAAATCTTGTCCGATGTGAATGAAGCAATGGCAGAGGCAGATAAATGTGGTTACCCGGTTATGCTAAAGGCGAGAGCCGGAGGCGGAGGAAAAGGAATCCGCGTTGTGAAAAGTCAGGAGGAAATGTCCCATGCTTATTCCAGTGTTCAGGAAGAAGCAAGAGTTTCTTTTGGAGATGGATCCATGTATCTGGAAAAGTATCTGGAAAATGTGAAACATATTGAAGTTCAGATATTAGCAGACAATCAGGGAAACGTGGTGGTCTTGGGCGACAGGGACTGCTCCGTTCAGCGAAAGAATCAGAAGCTGATTGAGGAGTGTCCGGCACCGGTCTTATCAGAACAGACAAGAAAAAATCTGTATGATGCGGCGGTCAGACTGGTGAAAGAAACTCATTACACTACCGTAGGAACCATTGAATTTCTGGTTACTGACAAGGAAGAATTTTACTTCATGGAAATGAACACAAGACTTCAGGTGGAGCATTCTGTTACGGAAATGGTTTGTGGAATTGATATTGTAAAGTGGCAGATTCGGACTGCCAATGGATTTATCATTCCATTTCAGCAGAAAGATATTAGAAATGACAAGCATGCCATAGAGTGCCGGATTTGTGCCGAAGATCCAAAAGATTTTCATCCGGTGTGCGGAACCATTGAAATTCTTCATGTGCCGGGAGGTCCTAACGTCAGATTTGACTCGGCAGTGTATCAGGATTATGAAGTCAGTCCTTTTTATGATTCCATGCTTGGCAAATTAATTGTATGTTCCGGTACAAGGGAAGAGGCAATCAGAAAAATGAAAAGTTCCTTATCTGAATTTGTCCTTTATGGTGTGGAGAATAACAGGGAGCTGCATATGAAGTTAATGGAAAATAAAGAGTTTGAAAATGGAACTTATACTACAGATTTATGTAAAGATTTATATTTAAAATAATGGCTGGCAGACAGGTCTGGCGTATCCAATGAGGTAACAATGAAATTTAAAGGTTTATTTATAAAAGCAAATAATCAACTGGAAGGCAGTGAAAAAACAGGAAAAAGCAGAATTATAAGATGTAGTAAGTGCGGTGCAGAGGTCAGCGTTGCAAAGATAAGGAAGAATAATTTTATATGTCCGAAATGCGGACATTATTTTTCGGTGAGAGCCAGAAGACGAATACTGATGCTTACAGATAAAAGAAGTTTTATTGAGTTAGACAGGGAATTAAAGTCCCAAAATATTCTGGGATTTCCGGGGTATGAAGAAAAACTGCAAAAAGCAGAGGAAAAAAGCAGAGAGAATGAAGCGGTTATATGTGGGGTTGGTAAAATCGGCGGAATATCATGCTGTATTTTTTCCATGGAAGCAAAGTTTATGATGGGATCCATGGGAGCAGTAACAGGGGAAAAGATAACAAGGCTGTTTGAATATGCCACACAAAATAATCTGCCTGTACTGGGTGTCACCGTTTCAGGAGGTGCCAGAATGCAGGAGGGAATGATTTCTCTTATGCAGATGTCAAAGGTTTCGGCAGCGGTAAAAAGACATAGTGACGATGGCAATCTTTATATCACTCTCCTCACTAATCCCACAACCGGAGGGGTTGATGCCAGTTTTGCAATGCAGGGAGATATTATTCTGGCAGAGCCGGGAGCCAGAATCGGTTTTGCAGGTCCCAGAGTCATTGAAAAGACATTAAATCAAAAATTGCCGGAAGGTTTTCAATTGGCGGAACAGGTACTTAGATGTGGGTTTGTGGATCAAATTGTACCAAGAGATCAGCAAAAGGACTATATAACAAAAATTTTGCGCATACATCAGGGAGGAGCCAATGAGTGAATATGATATCGTTCTGGCGGCAAGAAGCAACAGCAGATTGTGTGCCAGCCAATATATAAAAGGAATTGTGGATAATTTTTTAGAGTTTCATGGGGATAGAAGATTTGGTGATGACGCCGCAGTAATTGGCGGCGTTGGAATGATTGAAGATATGCCGGTAACTGTAATAGGAATCGAAAAGGGAAAAACGACGGGGGACAGAATCAGGCATAATTTCGGAAGCGCCCATCCGGAAGGCTATCGGAAAGCATTAAGGTTAATGAAACAGGCAGAAAAATTTCATAGACCGGTATTATGCTTTGTGGATACAGCGGGAGCTTTCTGCGGCGTGGAAGCAGAAGAGAGAGGACAGGGGCTGGCAATTGCAGAAAACCTGTATGAAATGTCATCTTTAAAAACACCTATTTTATCCATTGTAATTGGAGAGGGAGGAAGCGGTGGTGCACTGGCACTCAGCCATGCAGACAGAATATGGATGGTTAACGATTCTTATTTTAGCGTGGTTTCACCAGAGAATTGTGCCAATATTTTGTGGAAAACAACAGAGAAAGCGGCAGATGCCGCAAAGGCTCTGAAGCTTACATCAAAAGATCTGAAGAAACTTAATGTGATTGATGAGATATGCAATGAACTTCCAAAGAATGCATCAAAGGAAACACAAACGGAGTACATGAATCATCTTGCAGAAACAATAAAAGAAGAGTTTGCATTACTTAAGGCGAAGCCGGTAGATGAACTTTTAGCAGAAAGATATGAAAAGTTCAGAAGCGTAGGTTATTAAAACATAGGCAGAAAGGTTTGGGCAGAATATGTCACAATTATACAAAAAATATTTTAAAGAAAAATTGGATGATAAGTGGAAACTTCAATCAGTGGATGTTCATTTTCAGGATCATTTTAACTTTGCATATGATGTGCTGGATGTGATTGCAAAGGAAAGTCCTGACAAAAGAGCACTTGTATATAAAAGCTGTCAGGGAGAAATAAAAGAATTTACTTTTGGACAAATCAGCAGACTCAGCAACAAAATGGCAAATGTGCTGAAAAATGCAGGTATTGGGCGCGGAAGTGCAGTTATGCTTATTATGAAAAGAAGATATGAATTCTGGATTGCAATGATGGCACTTCATAAGCTGGGGGCAGTAGCCATACCTACTTCCCATATGGTTTCAGGAAATGATATTAAGGAACGAATTATAAAAGCCAATATTAAGGCTATTATTTGTGTCAATGATAATGAAATATGTAAATGTGTTGAGCAGGCACAGGCAGGAATTCATACAAATATTATGAAATATATTGTAGGGGACATCCGTCAGGGTTATACCTATATTGCAGAGCTGATGGAAAAGGCATCGGATTGTCTGGAAAGAGTGGAAACATCAGTACATGATGATATGTTATATTATTTTACTTCGGGAACAACAGGGGAACCCAAAGCAGTAATACATGATTATTCCTATCCGATAGCCCATATTATGACAGCAAAGAACTGGCATGGTGTAATCGATGGAGGGCTTCATCTTACAGTGGCAGACTCAGGCTGGGCTAAATCAGCCTGGGGGAAATTATATGGACAATGGTTCTGCCAGTGTGGGATTATGGTATATGATTATAATCAGTTTTATGCAAATGAGATTTTACAGATTCTTGAAGAACAGCAAATTACATCTTTCTGTGCACCGCCTACCATCTACAAATATCTGGTAAGAGAAAATATTAAGAATTATGACCTGTCTTCTCTGACTAAGGCAGTAACAGCAGGGGAACCGATGCCTACAGAAGTGGCAAAGAAATTTTACTCTGCCACCGGACTCCAGATACGAGAAGGATTCGGACAGACAGAAACAACTCTTCTGACGGCTACTATGGTGGATGAAGAACAGCGTGAAGGCTCCATAGGGAGACCCTCACCACTGTACAATATGATAATTGCAGATGGAGACAATAAAGAAGTTCCACCGGGAGAAATCGGAGAAATTGTGCTGATTCCTGAAAAACCGGGAGAAATTCCGATCGGAGTGTTTAAGGGATATCTTGATGATGACGGTCTTTATCAGGAAGTGTGGGAAGGCGGCGTTTACCACACAAAAGACAGAGCATACAGGGATGAGGACGGCTATTACTACTTTGTGGGACGAAGCGATGACGTGATTAAATCCAGTGGTTATCGTATCGGTCCATCAGAAGTAGAAGATATATTGATGAAGCATCCCGCAGTGTTTGAATGTGCAGTAACAGGATATCCTTCAGCAACGCGTGGAGCCATTGTAAAAGCAACTATTATATTAAACAAAGGATTTGAGCCAGATCATTGTTTGAAAACGGAACTTCAGGATTTTGTAAAAGAACGCACAGCAATTTATAAATATCCAAGAAGGATAGAATTTGTGGAAGATTTGCCGCGGACAGTCACAGGAAAAATAAGCCGGAAAAAAATTCGTGAGGCAGATGAGAAAAAATTAAAATAAATTATTATGAATTGTATTATGGCAGACAACTGAATTGGGTTATCTGCTATTTTCTTTTGTTAAGTTATAGCTTAATAAAAAAAACAGAGGTCTTAATTTTGTTAGGAACATAAAAATATTCACGCATAACCTAAAAAAAATACCTTGTTTAAAATTAGAAAAACAAGTATAAATACTATAACGCAACGGAGCAGGTAATTAGTTTACCGGCTTCGTTTTTTTATTATAAAGAATTCAAATGCAGTGAGAAAGGAGTATATATGGGAAAATTAGATGGTAAAGTTGCAATTATTACAGGGGCGTCTAAGGGTATTGGTGAAGGAATTGCAAAAGTATATGCAAAATATGGAGCCAAATGCGTTTTGGCGGCAAGAGGATATGAAGTAATAAAACTTGGGGAAAAATTAAAGGATGAGGGCTATGAAGCTGTGGGAGTTCAGGTGGATGTATCTGATTATGAAAGTATAAAGAAAATGGTAGAGACCGCTGAAAGCATATACGGAAAAGCAGATATTTTAGTATGTAATGCAGGAGTATGTGTTCTGGAAGACTTTTTGGCTGACAATGATTTCAAAAATCGGGATCTGCATTTTGACATTAATATTAAAGGTGTTTGGAATACGGCAAAAGCAGTGATACCGGGAATGATTAAAAAGGGAAGAGGAGCAATAGTTGTGATGAGCTCGGTTACAGGAGACATGGTTGCTGACCCGGGAGAAGTGGCATATGCCACGTCAAAGGCGGCGTTAGTAGGCTTTACAAAATCAATGGCGAGGGAAGTTGCAGATAAGAATATCAGGGTGAATGCAATCTGTCCGGGATATGTAAGAACTCCACTTGTAGAGGGAATGGCAAAACAATCTGACCCGGAGAATCCGGAAAGGGCCATTCAGGCAATTGCTGATGCAGTTCCCTTGGGAAGATTGGCAGATCCTCTTGAAGTTGGAGAACTGGCAGCATTTCTTGGGTGCGACGAGTCAAGTTATATTACAGGAACTCAGATTGTAATAGATGGAGGAAGTACATTGCCGGAAACGAGTTCCATGGGACAATAAAGAAATCCCTGAAATTTCCGGTTGGGGCATAGTGATATAAGACGGGAGAACATATGCAGTATATAAGTATTTATGATAAAAATGGTGTGATTTCAAAACAGATTTATGAAATGAGCTTTTGGAAAAAACGTCAGGATCTGGTCTTAAATAATAGTGTTTTGACAGATAGTAGAAAACTGATTCATAATCTTCAAAAAATAAAGCCTAATGTTTTTATTATGATAATAGACAACACCGACATAAGTACATGTGAAGGAATCAGATTAATCAAAAAGAAACTGACGGGAATTAACATTATCTGTGTAGGTTATGATAATTCTTATGAGACTGTGAGAAAATATTTTCACAGCGGGGTCTTTGATTATCTTATATTTCCGTTGGAGGAAGAGACATTGCTGGATTCCGTACTTAGAGTGTATATGGGATTTGGTTTAGATTATATATTGAATGATTTGCAGCTAAAGGTAGATGCATTGATAGAAAATATTTTTGTTGGTGGAGGTCAGGAAGAATATATTATTAATAATATAATGAATCAGATTTACAGAGACTGGAAAAATGATCCTCTTAACTGCCAGATTATTTCCGATAAAGCAAAGTATCATATTTACGAGATGCTGATTGAGAGAAAGTCCTGGCTTGAGAAATTTTTGTATCGAAATGATTTTTCCTATCACTTGGGATTTTCTGTTAAGACAAAAGAGGAAATTATGAGTAATTGGCTCAGATGTTTTAAAGAAGCAAGTGCAATGGTTACAAAATATCAAATGATTGATGACAAGCTGGTATATCACATTGGAAAATACGTTGTGGTCCATGTAGATGAAAAGTTATCTTTGGATACGGTAGCTCAGGAAGTCTTTTTAAATCCAAGCTATGTCAGTCATATTTTTAAAAAGATAACGGGAATGAGCTTTACAAATTTTATTACGGAAGTGAAAATTGACAGGGCGAAGGTTTTACTCAGAGATAATAATATAAGAATTTATGATGTGGCAAATATTTTGGGATTTAACAATCCTGAATATTTTACCAGAAAATTTAAAGGGAGGACAGGATTATCGCCAATAGAATATAAGAAATTTTTGGAACAAAAATATATCTGAGATAAAAATATTTCAGATTAAAGCAAAAGTAGTTCATTGTATAAGAATGGAATTTAAGTATAATTATCGCATGAAGGAGAAAAAATATGACAGTAGAAGAAATTTTTAACAGTACAACAAAAGAAGAAGTGTTTGAAAAATCAATCAAATATTGGAATAGTGGAAAAACCAGGGAATGGCTTGATTTAAAAATAGATTTATTAATTGGAAAGCGTGAAGGATACTACTTCTGGGATATGGAGGGCAAAAAACTTATGGATGTTCATATCAATGGAGGTACATACAGTTTAGGGCACAGAAATCCGGAAGTAATTGAGGCGTTGGTTGAGGCAACAAAATTGGTGGATATTGGAAATCACCATTTTCCATCTCCATTAAAAGCCAAGCTGGCAGAAACGGTAGTAAAAGCATCCACAAAGGGAATGCAGCATGTAATCTATGGTTCCAGTGGTGGCGAGGTAATTGACCTGGCATTAAAATGTGCCAGATCTGCTACAGGAAGAAAGAAAATTGTCAGTATTGAAAATTGTTATCATGGTCATACAGGTCTGGCAGTGGCAGCAGGTGCAGACAGATATTGTACTTTATTCCATGCAGAGAGACCGGAATTTATAAAGGTTCCTTTTAATGATACAGAGGCAATGGAACAGGCATTAAAGGGTGAGGATGTCGCCTGTGTCATTATGGAGACAATTCCTGCAACATATGGCTTTCCTCTTCCGGAAGACGGATACCTTCCGGAAGTTAAGAAACTTTGTGAAAAATATGGTTCACTTTACATAGCAGATGAGGTTCAGACAGGACTGATGAGAAGTGGAAAGATGTGGTGTGTTGAGACTTATGGTGTAGAGCCTGATATTATTGTCACATCCAAGGGATTTTCCGGCGGTGTTTATCCCATATCCGCTGTTATCTTAAATGAAAAGGCTTCCTATTGGATGACACAGGATGGAAGTGCCCATATGGCAACATTTGGAGGAAGCGAACTTGGATGTGCCTGTGCACTAAAGGTTTTTGAAATCTTACAGAGAGAGGAAACCAAGAAAAATATTGAATTTGTTTCTTCTTATCTCAGAGAAGGTCTGAATGAAATCATGAAAGATAATCCTGATACTTTTATAGGAATCAGGCAGAATGGAACAATCATGGGTCTGGAATTTGCAGGAAAAGAGGGAGCGATTCCGGTAATGCAGCATTTATATAATAATGGGGTGTGGGGCATTTACTCCCAGCTTGATCCTCACGTATTGCAGTTTAAGCCGGGTGTGCTCTGCACAAAAGAATACTGTGATGAATTGTTGGAGAAAATGGCATATGGTATTCAGGAAGCAAAAGAGGATATTTTAAAACAGGCATAATCAGCTATGTGAATATAGATTGGTACAAGGGTGTACATTCAGTTATATGAGTGTACCCCATTTTTTTATACAAAAGACGACGGAGGGAGGAAACATAAATGGCATTTGAAAATGTTGAATTATTTGATCAGATTGCAAATGATTCGCTAAAAAAATATGGGTGGCAGGACATTGGAAAGTCAAAATTAATTGTTTTATCTGAGAATGCAACTTATATGGTGAAGAAAAAGAATTCTGATGAAAATATGGGCGTGCTCAGAATCAGCAGACCGGGATATCACACACTTGATGAACTGAACTCAGAGATGAAGTGGTTGAATCAGATTAATGAATATACGCCGCTTGTTGTTGCAAATCCAATTCAGGGAACGGATGGAAGTAATATCCAGATTGTAAAAGGAAGGGATGGAAAAGATTATTTTTGTGTTATCTGTGAGTTCTTACCGGGAAGTGCTCCGGACGAAAATAATGAGGAGCAGATGATTAAACAGTTCTCTTATTTAGGAGAAACAACTGCTTACCTTCACAGACAAACAGAAATATGGAATGGAACAGATAAGCTGAATCGAATGGAATGGAATTATGACACGATTATTGGTGAACATGCAGCGTGGGGGAAATGGAATGATTTTTCTGAAATGACTCCAAAAGCAGAGAAAATGCTTACGGAAGTTTCCCAAATTATAGAAAAGAGATTACAGAGGTATGGAAAGAATGAAAATAACTATGGTTTGATTCATGCAGATTTAAGGCTGGCTAATCTGTTATTAGAGGGGGATCAGATTAAGGTCATTGATTTTGATGACTGTGGTTTTGGATGGCATCTGCATGATTTAGCTTCAGCACTTAGTTTTATTGAAGAGAAACCTATTGTACCAAAGCTTGTCAATGCATGGCTGGCAGGTTACAGGAAGGTACTTCCGTTTACAGATACCGATTTTGAGGAAATAGATACCTTTATTATGATGAGACGTCTTCAATTGACAGCGTGGCTGGCAAGTCATCAGGAATCCGGTCCGGTGGAAGAACTGAGCGTGGGCTGGATGGATGGAACTATAGAACTGGCAGAACGTTATCTGAGACTGTTCGGATAATAATATCCTGTTGGATTTTACATATATTTACCCCGATAACAATAAGAAGAAAAGGAGAGAGAGTTATGAGTGATGCAGGAGTATTAAAAAATTCAAAAGTAACTAAGAGAAATAATACATTATCAAAGTCAATGAAGCTTATTTATGTATATGCCATGGCTACCGGTGCAATATTTACATTTATGTGTTACTGGGATGGAATCTTTATGTCCTATACCGGACCGGCAACATTTCTTGCCTTTGCATTAATGACATTAATGGTACTGCCAACTGCATTTGTTTATGCAGAATTTTCCACAATGCTGCCAAGCACAGGTTCCTGTCTTGTATTTAATACAGTAGGAATTAATAAACATGCAGGATTCTGGTCTGCATGGCTGATTATGTGTGCATGGATTGCCGTTCCGGCTTGTGGTGTTTTGGGAATTATTGACTGGTTGAATTATCAGTTCCGGTTTAATCTGAGCGGAACGACAGCGGTAATCGTAGGTGCAATTGTATTAGTGGCATGGTGTGTGCTCAGTATGTTTAAAAATGTTGTGGCAGGAAAAGTCCAGTCATTTATGCTTTTTGCAGGTATCACTGGTGTTATTATCTGCTCATTAATGTTCTTATTCAGTGGACATTGGAGTATTTCAAATTTCGAGGGATTCTTTACAAGCAGCAATGATATTAAATGGGGAGGAACCTTTACAACAGGAATTGCGTGGATTGTAGGATGTTCTTTTATGATAACTCCATATTTTGGTTTTGAAACAGTACCGGCAATGGTTGAAGAGGGAGATTTCCCGATTAAGGATCAGAAAAAGGCAATTCTTGGATCTGTATTGACCTGCGGTGCAATTTACACAATATTTTTCTTCTGCATGGCAGGAGTAATGCCTTGGGAACAATTGACAAATACCGGTGATTGTCATGCTTTCATTACTTTTGAAGCTTTGCAGTATTGCTTTGGAGACAGAATTGCATGGTTTGTTCTGATTATGGGTATTGTGGGAGTTGTTTTCCCAATTGGCACTTCAGTGCTCGGTTTTTGGTATTCAGGTGTAAGAATGATTTATGCTATGGGCAGACAGAATTTCCTTCCAAAGCAGTTTTCTTATACAAATAAATATTCACAGCCGATTCTTCCAAACATTTTAATTTTATTAGTAAGTGTGGGATTTCTGGCAATGAGAAGTATTACAGCATTTTTTGATCTGATGGCATTTGCCTGTGCATTATGCTATGTCATAACTTCCATATCTTCCATTGTGTTATCAAAGAAGCATCCTGAATGGGAGAGACCATATAAATGTAATATGGGAATAAAAATTTTATCTATGATTATAATGATTGTCATTGCATTTTTCTGTACCATTGGTATTGGTAAGGAAACATGGTTAGGATTTATCGGATATATCGGTGTGGGAGCAGTGCTGTGGCTGTTTATGATGGCTATCAAGTGGCCAAAGGAAAAAGTTTGGATGAAGACGCCTGAGGGTGAAAAGGAGTTTTAATCATGAAAGAGTTAGAAATAGTAATTAAGCCGGAAAAGTTGGAAAATCTTAAGAGAATTCTTGATTTAGAAGGCGCAAGAGGTGTAATGATTACAACTATTTTCGGATATGGACATCAAAAAGGAGCAGGTCAGGTCTATACCAGAGAGGATACGCCGGGAATCAATTTATTGCCGAAATTAAGTGTAAGAACGGTTGTAAAAGATGACATTGTAGATAACATTGTTAACCGTGTTCTGGAAGAACTGAACACAAACAGTTTTGGTGACGGAAAAATATTTATTAAAGATGTTGAGGGTGTTGTGAAAATCAGAACCGGAGAAACCGGTGAAGAAGCACTGTAGAAAATATTTCATAGAAAGTAAGAATAGGTCATAATAATCACTTTAATAGTGTCCTTATATCAAAGCATGCAGAGTACGAAAGTATTTTGTATGCTTTTTCTCTCTTTATAATTAACCTCTTAACAGTGAATTTTTACCTGTTACGGAAAGAGCATTTACATATTTTTGTTTAACAAATATAATGTTCACATAAGGAGTTTCCAATGAAGATTACAGTAGAAATTAATGAAAACTGCATAGAGGATGAAGTTGTGATTCGTTGCCATGAGGTGAATGATATGGTGAACAGAATTCAGAGAGCGGTATCAGACATTACAAAGAAAGAAACAAAGATCAGGCTGATAAAGGGAAATAAAGAGTACTATATATCTATCGATGATATTTTGTTTTTTGAGTCTGATGACAGTATCATATGTGCACATACCATATCAGACATATTTGTGACAAAATATAAATTATATGAGTTAGAACAGATTTTGCCATGGCATTTCAGCCGGATATCCAAGTCGGCAATTTTGAATGTAAAAAAAGTGTATTCGATTACAAAAAATATTACAGCATCAAGTGTAATTGAATTTAAGGAAACTCCAAAGCAGGTTTATGTATCCAGAGCATACTATAAACCGTTAATGAGTAAGATTGAAGAAATGAGGAATGTGTAATGAAGAAAAATAGCATTTTCTGGGGGATAGTGCTTGTTCTTATGGCAGCACTGGTTATTGTAAGTGAAATGGGTTTGACTCAAGGAATCGGAGTTTGGACTATATTGTTTTCTGTTGGTTTTGGCGCAGCACTTATTAAGGGAATTATTAAATTTGATATGACACAGATATTATTTTCCATAGCATTTCTGTGTATCGTATGGGATGATGTACTTAGAATTGAGAAGATAACACCATGGCCCGTATTGCTTGCGGCATTACTTGGCAGTATTGGTTTCTCAATGATTTTTGGGAACAGAAGAAGGAAGAGATATAAAGAACAATATTTTACTTCACATAGAGGAGCTCATGTTTTTGGCAGGAAAAATTCTGAAGAAACCAGTGTAGAGCATGATTACGGTGAGGAAATTCATTGTTCCGTAAAATTTGGATCTCTTGTAAAGTATGCGAATTCTGAAAATTTAAGAAGTGTTGATGTTTCTGTATCATTTGGTTCTGCGTCAATATATCTTGACAATGCAAAAGTGCCAAGCGGTGAGGTGGTTATTAATATTGATGCATCCTTTGCCGGAGTAGAATTGTATGTGCCACGGGACTGGTATATTACAAATAATATGCAGACCGGCTTTGGAGGAATTGATGAAGAAAACAGAAACAGCAAAGCAAATCTTGTCAATGTAGTATTAATTGGTTCAGCTAATTTTTCCGGTGTGGAAGTGACATATGTTTAAATTGTCAATATGTTAAAGAATAGTAAATCTTTGCATTAGTTATACTGTAGCGGAATAAGTTAAAAGAATATTTTAAAATAAAAAACCGGGAAAGTTGTACACGTATAAAAATTTTAATAACTTTCCTGGTTTTTTGTATTATTTTCTGTGTTTTTTCAAGAAACACAGCTTTATTATAAATTTAAGAACAAATTGAAAATTATCGGTTATTTCTATTGTAATTTTCTAATATTGTGTTTATCATTTCTCTAAACTCATCAATTGCAGATTGCGGCTGTAAGATAGTGACATCCGAACCGAGAGCAAAAATCCACGCATAAAACTGAGGACTGGTATATACAGTTATTCCTACAATGCAACAGTCTGTATTGTCATAGTCCGGACGAATATTTACATTATCCCCAAAACGGTCTATAAACACACCAACTAATTCTTTTTTACACTGGATTGACAGGGAACGTTCCTGACCGTTGAACATACCAAAGGTTTTCCTGGAATATTCTGCAATATCAAAATTACGAAATTCTTTTATTCCCTCTCTTGTTTCTTCTGTGAGTTCAATATTTTTCATTTTATCTATTCTGTAATGCCTTAAGGTCTGTGTCTGACTTTCGAAAGCAACCAGATAATAATTATCATCTGTTAAATGTACTGCATAAGGACTTACATTATAATCTTTCTTTTTACTGATAAGTTCACGTTTTTCATTCCAGTGAACATATTTAAAAGTAATGCGGAAATTGCCGCTGATAGCAGAATAAAGTGTATCAAGATTTTTTAAAACCTTGTTATTCATTGTTTTTACTCTTTCGCTTATAAGTACATTTCTGTTAAGCAGATCTTTATCGTATTGTGTTCCAAGCGAAGCTATTTTCTTAATTAAATCTTGTGATTTTGTAGTGGTTAAAAACTTTGAGGAAGTAACGGAATCTACAAGAAATTTCAACTCATTGGAAGTAAAAGTTCTATTTGTAAGTCGATATTTGTAGCTGCCCTTTTCCTGTATTCCCTCAATCTCAAAACCTGCGGAGTTTAGAACAGAGATTGCCGAATACACTGTTCTTCTGTCTACATACACATTTTTCTTTTCTAAAAACAAAAGTATTTCGCTCATTTTTATAAAGTGTGTTTCATCTGATTTCTTCCAAAATAATTCAATTAAATATATGGGCACTAATTTTTTGCTTTCTGATGATTTTTTATCCATGATATCTCCAATTTTATTTTTTCTCTTGTTTTCAAAGATGGTCTGACAAAGCAAAACCATCTGATTATTTATCTTAATAATAGCACAATATAAGAAAAATATTTGTATAAAATTGATGCGACAGAATTCTAACAGGTGGCTTCTGACTTCCGAATGTGGCAGTCTGCTAAATTGAACCATGCACCGTATATACCATATGTAATATAACATTTTTATAATAAATTTAATAAAGGTTATTTGGTTTTTCTTTGGTATCTGAGGAATAAAGATTATTATAGAATCATAATATTATAATAATAAAGCAGTTGATGCTATAATAAAGGAGGTAATTATATGGCAAAATTTACAGTTGATATTCCGGTAGGACCTATTTGGAATCAGAAAGATGCAGAGGAGAAGTGTCCCATTGTTTGTGCGGCACATCTCGGTAAATGGAATGGTCAGTGGTCAACACCAAAGACAAGTTGGGGGAAAATGAGTGTTTGTACATGCGTATTTAAGTCCTAAGAAAAATAAGGAGCAGTATTTTTAATTATCTGTTAATCTGTGCTCATGTTTACACTTCTTTTTATACTTTTAAATAAATACTTATATTATAATTTGCATATGTTTATAGTGCATACTGATTTTGTAAATGAATTAGTTTTATATGTAAAAAGTCAAAGAGCAGTTACATAGAGTTGTAGTAAATTAATAGTTGCACGTATGGGAAAAGTAAGTAGAATCAGAAATAAAAACTGGGAAAGTATACAGGAATAAAAAGTTGTGGCTTTCCTAGTTTTCTTTTGCCATCGCCCGGCAGGTTTACATTAAAACAGAATATAGATGCCTATTTTTTCTTTCTGAAAGCTGCGATAAACAACATCACCATTATAATCAAATAAGCGGCATATATGGAATAAGTAATGGTATTATCCCATGGCCAGCTTGATTGTGGATTATTAAGTGAAACAATGAAAAAAATTATACCAATCACTAACATAGCACAAGTAATAATCCCCAATATTCGTTTGTTCATATAATTACTTCCTTCCCTTAAATAAACTAAATTAGTAATGCACAATGCTGGAACGAAACCAAAGAAAATGACAATGAACAGCATTAGCATAAGATAGATGGCAAAGGCTTGAAACTGCGTTGTAGTATTGCTCAATTTGGAAAGCGGATAGAGCGACCGTACACGGGCAATTCTTGTTTCGTTCCCCTCATATTGCAGATACTCCGCCTGACTCCCTGTTTTGGTGAAAGTAGCACTGTTATGCCAGTTTGCAAATATTTGTCCGGGGATTTAATAACTGTTATATTTCGTTATAGAAATCTCGGCTAACCCTTGAAAATACTAAAGTTTTTGTGGGAGTATTCTCCGTCACATCTAGTATTGTGTTATAGCGTTTTACCCTCGGCTGCGAACCCTCAATTGATATAGGCAGATTGCTATGAGCAGTCTGCCTATTAATTATAGCACATAAATAATAAATATGACACAAGGTGTCAGGTTATTTGTGTTATAATGAAAAAAATTAAAGGAGAAAATTGTATGCCAAGACCACAGACAAAGAATGATTTAATTCAAACAGCAGATTTAAACTATGATAAACTTTTGAAACTTATTGATTCTATGACAGAAATAGAATTAAACACAGAATTTGACTTTTCATCAGATACCAAAAAGAAAGAAGCTCATTGGGAAAGAGATAAAAATTTAAGAGATATTTTGATTCATTTACATGAGTGGCACAATCTGATGCTTGAATGGGTAGCTGACAATAAAGCTGGGTTGCATAAGTCCTTTCTAATGGAAGGCTATAATTGGAAAACATATGGTGCTATGAATATTCTGTTCTGGAAAAGAAACCAATCAGTTACCTTTGACGTGGCATTAAAACAGTTTAAAGAATCACACAAAAAAATTATGGATGTTATTCAAACAATGTCAAATGATGAATTATTCCAGAAAAATGTATATGACTGGGTAGGCGGTAGTACCATTGGTTCTTACTTTATCAGTGTAACCAGTAGTCATTATGATTGGGCTATGAAAAAGATAAAAGCACATAGGAAGATGTTAAATGTTAAATAGATTATTTCAAATTGTATATTTATTAATGGAAAAACCGCAGATGACAGCAAAAGAGTTAGCTGATATTTTTGAGGTTTCAGAGAGGACTATATATCGTGATATAGATAAATTGACAATAGCTGGAATCCCTATTTATACAAATCAAGGTAAACACGGGGGTGTTTCAATATTACCGGACTATGTTTTGGATAAAGCGGTTCTTACAACGGAAGAAAAGGACAAAATAATGGAGTCACTCAATGCATTGAATGAAGTATCTCTTGCGGTTGATAATGATTCCATATCAAAACTTCGTTCTTTTTTAGGTAAACAATATCAGGATTGGATTGAAATAGAGTTTTCTAGTTGGGAGAATAGTAGTGAAGATGCTGCTACATTCGAACGGATTAAAAATGCCATATTGGGACACTTTTATATGGAAATCGTTTATTCTGGAAATCAAGAGAGCTTGGTTCAAAGAAAAATAAAACCGATAAAACTATGTTTTAAAGATCAGGCATGGTATTTGTACGCTTATTGCTGTCTGCGAAATGACTATCGTTTCTTTAAACTGAAAAGGATATCACATATAGATGTATTGGATAGCCTTTTTGAACCGGAAAATGTTGGAAAAGTATTGTCAAAGATTAATAATAAGTACTCTGATAGTCTTTCAAAAATCTCGGTAACGTTGGAAATCAGTCAGGAAATGGCTTTCCGGGCATATGAAGAATTAAGCAATATAGTGGTAACAGATAACGGCACACTATTGTGCAATATTGAGGTTTCGGACATTAATTGGTTTACAAGTTATGTGCTTTCCTATGGTTCGCATATCCAAGTATTAGAACCTATAGAAATAAAGGAAAAAGTAAAGCAGGAAATTGAAAAAATGAAGCATTTATATATTGATTAGAA